>JBASAY010000113.1:0-22453 GCA_049650865.1 Tunicatimonas sp. | reverse complement strand
ACCGAAGATGAGTTTATCAAAAAGGGGGAGTTATCAAAATGGAAAAAACGACTATCCAACTCCACCGTCAAAGAGTTCAGTTGTGGTCATTTTGTACAGGAAGAGAAAACTGAAGAATCCATTGCGTTGATTGCCAACTTTATGAAAATTTAAGTTTGGATTTGTAGTTCCGAACCTCGGTGCACTGCCCCACCCTTACATTTACCTTATAAACTTACAAAACACAGTAAGACAATCGTTATGAATTCAATTGTAGAAATAAGCGAGTTTCCAAAGCCCTCCGTGATTTCAGTCAATGGGGTAGAACTTGAGGTGTTTGAAGCAGGTAAACAAAATGCAGGCAAACCCATTGTGCTCTGTCATGGCTTTCCGGAACATGCATTTTCTTGGCGTTATCAAATCCCAGCACTTGTCAAAGCTGGTTACCATGTTATTGTTCCCAACCAAAGAGGTTATGGAAATTCATCTTGTCCGACCAAGGTAACGGATTATGACATAGAACATTTGACTGGAGATTTTGTGGTACTTCTTGATCACTACGGATACGAGGATGCCACCTTTGTCGGTCATGACTGGGGTGCCAATGTGGTTTGGAATTTTGCACTATTACATCCTGAGCGGGTAAGTAATGTGATAAATTTGGCTTTACCTTATCAAGAGCGCGGAGAGAAACCTTGGATTGAGTTTATGGAAGAGATTTTTGGAGAGGACTTCTATTTTGTCCACTTCAATAGACAACCGGGGGTAGCAGATGCTATATTGAAAGAGAATACATATCGTTTTCTTCGTAATCTGTTTCGCAAGAATGTGCCTCCTGCACCGCCCGAGCCAGGAATGTTAATGACTAATCTTGCTAGAGCAGATAAACCACTTGGTGAGCCTATAATGGATGACCACGAACTGTCCGTTTTCATCTCTGCTTTCGAATCGTCAGGATTTTCAGGGAGTATAAATTGGTACAGAAACCTTGACCGTAATTGGCGTTTTTTGGCAGACGTGGAGCCAATGATTCTACAACCGACATTGATGATATATGGTGACCGGGATTTGATTCCGAAGTCTCAAAGCTTAAAGGATTTTGCACCAAATTTGGATGCGGTTAGCTTAGATTGCGGCCATTGGATTCAGCAAGAAAAGCCAAAAGAAACCAATCAAGCAATTTTAAAATGGCTTGAACAACAGAATGTCTAAACTCGACTTTACTACTGCGTTTGCAATCAAAAAGTGCTAATTTTTGTGAAATTAAGGGTTTTTGAATTAATGACTGTCTGGTTTTGAGCCGATGTTCAAAAATAAATTTAGCAGATGTCTTAATGGCCTCAGTTAATTGGTTTAAATAATACGAAATGGTAAAGCCGAGCTAAATAGGAATCTGAAAAAAGTTAAATGAAATTTAAGGCTTATAATATTGTATAAGAGAAATAGTGGGTGAACTGCTGAAATCAAGGTCTGTGCATTCAATAAACTTTTGTGGTGGCGAAGAGATAATCGCTTCGTATTCCGCTACTGCTCTTACACTTGGCCTTTGGTATTTATTAAAGAATGGCCTGAACAAACTGTAAAAAGGCATTAAAGAGAAGTAGGTACAGTTAGAATATTTTTAACATGAAATTTCAACCAGTAATTTTCTTAACACTTATAATACTAGGTGCTTGCAATAGCCCAAAAGTATCTGATGTTACCCAACAACCAACGCAAGCTGATTATCAAGTTGGAGAAAAATGGGTTTGGAAATATAGAGGCGTAACAACGGAAGGAGAGGTGCGCTCGGATGGAGAAGATACCAGAGAAATAGTCAGTGTTGATGGAGTTTTAGGCATGACCATCGGAAATGATACCATTCCCGTAACCGACATTGTGAAGTCAGAAGAAAGCGAAACACCGAAGTACGACTGGCCGCTGGAAGTGGGTAAAAAGTGGAAATATGAGAATAATTGGACAAGTCAGGATGGTACAACGGGAAACCAAAGTCAAGATGCTGAGATATTATCATACCAAGAAGAAATGGTAGAAGCAGGAACATTCATGGCCTACACAATTAAATACACCGGTAAAACCACGAATTCCAGAGGGTATAGCGCCAATGAAGAGGAGGTTTGGTTGTATGCCCCCGCAGTAAAAAATTTTATAAAACTGACTCAAAATCAAGGTGAGTTCTCGTACGTAGAGGAACTAATTGAATATTCTAAACCTAAGTAGAATTCTCTAAAGTATTTAATTAAAGATTTGGTATGCAGTTAAATTAAAAGTAATGCATGACAAGATTAGCCCTGTCATCCATTCTATTTCACCAGTCTCGAGTAAATCAATTGGGAAAATCAAGGAATTAGTCGAATTCATTTTTTGTGTCCGGCTCGATACTATCGCCCAGTACGACGAGGAATAAAGAGGGGAAGTCAATTGTTAATATACGGGCTTTAACAGATATGGAGATAGCAACGATTAATGCAGAAGAGTTTGAAAAGTTAATGATTGAAGATCTTGAGATCAGACATTTTGGAAACGAAGTACTAAGAAATGAATTAATGGAAAAGGTTCAAAAGGAAATAGTATTGGCTTCACTTAGAGGTAAGGACAGGTTGCAGCTGTTGAGAGACAAATTTCCGAATATCGAGAACTTGGTATCGCATTCTGACATCGCTTCATACCTCGGGATAACTACTATTTCCCTAAGCAGATTAAGAACACAATCTTAACGCTTATCATTTGTTAATGGAATCATCTCTTGGCTTGACAATCTTTGTTCTAAAACAAAACAAGCTTATGTCAATTTTACATTCATTCCTTCTAAAGACCTCTTCAGTAAAAAATATTTTTATCTCATTTGTCGCCAGTCACTTTGTCTTGCTACTGATGATGACTCTTACTTTTCCAGTAATCAATAACCAAATTGGAACGAAGGCTTTTGACCTTCAAACTTTTGGCTATTCGGTTTCAGAAGCAGAATCAATTGTGAATAATTTGAATGCTCAAACCACTGATCTTTACCTTTTCCCACAATTAATTTTATTAGATTTACTCTACCCTTTTCTACTGGCTTTGTTCTTAAGTAGTCTATTATACCGGCTTATTAAAATTACGGGGGCAAAAAGTAACATCGAATCATTATGGTTGATTATTCCATTCGTGGCGATGATATTTGACTATTCAGAAAACGTATGTATCATATTAATGATCTCAAGATCAATTGAGATCACTTAAACGGTTGTAATCTTGTCAAGTACATTTACTGTTATAAAAAGAATCTTGACCTCAATTGCCTGGATTACCATATTTGCTTATACTATATCATGGTTTAAATCGAAACTTATAGAACGAAATAATAAACGATCTTTAATCGAGTAGGCGGCTGATGGCCGTTTGACCGCCAGTGCGCCTCTCACACCACTCAGCGTACGGGTCTCGGCCAGGTAAGAGCATATTCCCGAGCCACGGTGGCTTCCCCCAATCCCTGCGGCATCTACTGGAAAGAGTTTATTGGCTACGGGCATCACAATGATGTGCTTGCTTATCCACTCTAACCAGCCTCGGTATGCCGTTTCTGTTCGTCAATATCGGGTGCGAACGGCTAGTCTTTGTAGTCCCACTTCCTTCAGATATCCGGTCGCCCGGAACACCCTTGTGGCTTGCTAACAGGCGTCGCCAACTTGCCTGTAAGAGACCGGGCCACGGCGGCTTTCACTCTCTAAATAATATGGTATCTTTAATACCAGATGCCCATCCTGGGCACACACTATATAACAAAACATAGTTGCCCTTCGGGACAACAACGTTTGTTATATTTACCGTTAGGCGCAATTTAACGATACCTCAAACTAATCGTCGTAAAGGAAACTAACCAAAACGCAAAATGGAACAAATAACGACCGAAAGTAAAAAAGAGGTTTGGCAAACAATTTTTATCTTTCTAATTACGGTTACAATTTTAAGTTCACCCTTTCACTACGCAATAGTTAATTTATACCCTTCACGAATATACATTGGCGGTCTAATGTGGTGTCCAGCTGTAGCTACATTAATCACACTTAAAATAAAGAAGCGTTCTATCCCGTCGCTAAACTGGAATTGGGGAGATTGGAAATATATCCGATTATCTTATTTCATTCCAGCATTATATGGTTTAATTACTTATGTATTAGTCTGGATTTTTGGATTTGGAAATTTAGCAAATGGAGAAGTAATTACTGAATGGGGTAAAGAACTTGGATTAATTGGAATTGGCACGTTAAATTCAACAGCTATAATAATTATCGGTATAATTCTGTTAGGAACTGTCGAAGTAATAAGAGCGTCCGCAACAACTTTAGGAGAGGAAATCGGATGGAGAGGCTTTTTTATTTATGAATTAAGAAAAGTTCTGTCTTTTACTGGAGTATCGATTTCAAGTGGAATTATTTGGGCTTCTTGGCATTGGCCTTTAATTGTATATTACGGAAATAATGTGGCATTGGAGTTGACTACATTTTATGTGGTCATTATTTCAATGTCATTCATTATGACATATTACACTTTTAAATCCAAAAGTCTATGGCCAGCAGTAATATTTCACGCTGTAAGTAACGTCTATATTCAAAAAATACTTCCTGAATTAACAACTAAAGTTAAAGGAACGGAATATTGGCTTGGAGAAAACGGAATTATGTTTGCGATCGTAACTTTTGCATTCGGAATTTATTATTGGAGTAAAGGAATAAAAGAAAACGTATGACTGAAAAACACTGCGCCTAATCGAGTAAGCGGCTGAATGAATAAAGATATCTCACTTTCAAAAGCAGCTAAAATAGCTGGAATTGGACTGTTTATTATGACTTAAACGGTTCCATTTGCTGAATTTAAAATAATACCAGATTTAGTAAATCCAGATAATGCACTAGAGACTGCCTCTAACATTACTAATAATGCATTCTTAATTAATATTAAATCCTACAAATACGAATGGTTCTTCGGCTTAGTGTTATTTGGTCTTTATTAGGCGAATTAGTATTTATGCTTTGGCTTCTCATTAAAGGTTCGGGGATCAAAGAATTACAATTAGGGTAGTGCCACAAAAATGTATAAGAAATAATAGCAGTTTAGTCCCATTAACTCTCAACACGAGCTTCGCTAAGTGAAGTTAACGTAGAGGGTATAATGAACGGCTATTATGCAGTACATGCTTGTTCTAACTACTTGTAACAATAGGTAAAATAGCCCTATTTATTTAATTCTCCATACCGATCATACTCAATCTCTTTCACCCGAAAGTCAGCGTAGGTGTGATCGCCCTCCGGTAATTTCCAGGTAGCTCGGATACGGGTGGGGACCAGCACCTCATTGATACGTTGGTAGTCCGATAGCTCGCCCACCCAGGTTTCTTGCCGTTCGGGAGTCATGTAGCGTTGGGTTTCCACGCGAACGATCTCATCCTGATCATTGAAGTGAACGTGGTAGTTTATTGTTAAACCGTTTTGCTCGAACTGTAGTTGGGCCGAGCGGTCGTCTACCGGTGACCATTCTAATTGCTCACTGGGCAGCAGGTTGGTTGGAAACCAAACGCTCTCGCCGAGCCAGCGCAGCAGTTCCCCTTCGTCAACGGTACTACCCCGCACGTCTACCACCGGGATCAATGAGAACAGATGCACCACCAGTTGACCCTGACCGGCTACGTACTGATCACGGGCGGCGAACCACCGGGTCTGGCCCAGCCAGATAAAACCGGGCGGCTCAGTGGTAAAGTACTGCTCTCCGGTGATATCGGTCCAATCGGCATCTACGCCGGTTTTAAAGCGTCCGCCGTGCCGGAGATGTACGGTACGGATATACGGATAACCCTCGGGCAGCACGTGCCAAAAGTAGCGCTGCACCGGCTCGGGCAAGCCTGACAGTTGCTGGTAGTTAAAGGTCCGCTCAGTAGCGGCAGGCGCAGCCGATAGAAGCTGAATGACGTCTTGCGTAAAGTTTTGTCTATAGCTTCGGCGCAGCAGCTGGGCGCCCGCTACGGTGGCGGCGCCCAGCAGGCTGAGTGCCAGCATGATTTTGGTCTTCATCGATAGCTATTTGAGAAGAAATAAGGGAAGATTGATGCCCGAGTAGGTAGCCACCCAGCCCGATAAGCCACAGCACGATGGGGTAAGCCACCCAGCGCTCGGTGCCGCCGCTTCCCAGGGTAGGGATAAGGAGGTTGGCCGCAAACAGAAAGAACAACGCGGTCATTCCGTAGATCAGTCCGAAGTAGCGAAGCGGAGCAGTGGTAATCTGGTACGTAACTATTGCGGCGATGCCTCCACTCACGAAGGTGAGCAGCGAGAACAGACCGTGGTAAACGGCTACGTGACCGGGGAAGATACCTACCCCCAGCATACCAACTCCCAGAAGGCCTAAAAACCCAGTAAAGAGCCACCGACCGAATGATTGGTGCACGCCTACGGTGGCCAGAATGATCAGTAGTCCCGCCACGATCATCGTTACGTTAAAGATGGTGGCCGAAGGCTCGTACACCAGGCTATTCGGGGGGGCGGGTGCCACCCAGATCGCTAATGTCGTTGAGGGCAGTGCTGTAGCCGGGTGGGTAGAATATTTCGCCGGTGATAATGCCCATCAGGATGAGTGAGCCCGCGGTAAACAACAGGGCGCCCGCCAAGCTAGAGGGATAGGATACACTTTTCATAATTAGGAGATTAAGCCGGAAACACCGTCAGGTGCTTCCGGCAGTACGATTAAAAAGTACGGACGAATCCCACCCCAACCATCACGTAGGTGAGGTCTACCTCGGTGGTGACCAGTTCCACGTCCAGGTCACTAGACAGAGCACGGTAGCGCACGCTGGGCCGTAGGCTCCAGTAGTCGTTCAGTGGCACGTCTACCCCCACTTCCGCCTGCCAGCCCAACCCATGACCCGAGTCGGCGGTGATATCGCCTTCGTCGTTTTCGGCCTCAATGTGGTTGTATACTCCCCCGGCCCGGATCATGTAGTTAATGGGCAGGTCGCCCAGGGGGTGGATAAACTGCAAACCAAGCGTGTAGCCGGTTTCCTCAAAGTCGGTGTCGGTTCCGACGAACGACTCATCCGCGTTAAAATGCGTCCAGCCCCAACCGCCGTACACGCCCAGGTGCGGCATAAAGTGATAGGCTAACGTAGCTTCAAAGCCGATGCCCAGCCCTAGGTCGGCGTCGCCTAGGTCTTGGGTAGGGATGGCCGCCCCGCCCCTCAACTCAAAGCCCCATCGATTCTGGGCCATCAGGGAGGAAACGCTCAGCAGAAGGATAGCGCTAAGCAGGTAATGCGTAACTGACTCAAAGTTTTCATGATGAATGGTTTTACAGGTGAATATTCCGTATCAGTTGCTAGCAAAGGTATAGCTCCCGGCCGGTGGTGGCGATGACCTGCGCTACCGCGGTGGATGATCTGCGTCAGTCGTCACCCTGGGGTAGAACTCGTACCTTTGTGGATCACAATCACGGATTGATGCTAATGACACCTATTCTGGAAGCCACGCACATTAACAAGTACTTCGACGAGCCTACGCGCTTTCAGGTGCTAAAGGACGTTAGCTTTACGGTAGCAAAAGGCAGCTTCGTTTCAATCGTGGGCAAGTCGGGCAGTGGGAAGTCCACGCTCATGTACCTACTCTCGACCATGGACACTGACTATGAAGGGGAGATTACCGTACATGGAGAGCGGCTGAACGGCCGAAGGCCCGCTGAGTTGGCGCGCTTCCGCAACGAGCATATCGGCTTTGTGTTTCAGTTTCACTTTCTGCTACCTGAGTTCACGGTGCTGCAAAACCTCATGCTTCCGGTCCAGAAGCTCGGCCGCTGGTCGGACGAAGAAATTGAACAACGCACCTACCAGCACCTTAGCACCCTCGGGGTGGGTGACCAAGCCCTGAAGCGGGCCAACAAACTCTCCGGCGGGCAGCAGCAGCGGGTGGCCATTGCCCGGGCGCTGATGAACGACCCGCTGATTGTGATGGGCGACGAGCCCACCGGTAACCTAGATTCTCACAACTCGGAAATTGTGTTTGAAACCTTCCAGCGCATTGCCCGGGAGCAGCAGCAGACCATTATGGTGGTGACCCACGACGAAGACTTCGCTGCCCGCACCGACCGGGTGATCGAGCTAAAGGATGGGGAGGTCGTGCGGTCGTAACGCATCATCGCTTCGCTCCCAACAGATAACCGTAAGCTTGCCACCCGTCTACCTCGTCGAAGAGCACCTTTAGGGCCCCCACCAGCGGAATAAACAGTACCATGCCCGACACCCCCCAGATGCTCGCTCCGCTGAATACTACTAGAATTACTACCAACGGGTTGAGCTTAATCCGCTGTCCGACGATGTAGGGGGTAATGATATTGTTCTCCAGCAACTGGATACTCCAGAGCAGCAAAAAGGTCAGGAACGGGTACAGCAGCGAATCAGTCGTCAGAAAGACGTACAGAATGGAAACCGTAGAGGCGATGAACACCCCAACGTAGGGAATCAGGTTAAACACCGCCACAAAGATGGCCATTACCAGCGCGTACTTCACCCCGAGTCCGACGAACACCAAGAACGCCATGATCCCTACCAACATCGTGACGGTGAGCAGTCCCCGCAGGTATCCCTGTACCACCGCACTGGCTTTGTCTACGACCGCCAATGCTGCTTCGGGCTGTTGCTGTTGGTATAGCCGCCGAATAAACTCTCGGTAGCTATCCCGGTAGTACAGCAAGAAAAACACGTACACCGGCATCACTGCTAACATGGTAACGGTCTTCGCCGTGGCGGTGAGGGTGGTGCCCAGCGTGCTCACGCCCCGCTCCAGGTAGCCACTAAGGGTCTTAAAAAGTTCGGCCCGCTGCTGTTCGTAGGCGATGCCCAGGTAGGTCTCTACCGCGGTACGTAACTCGTGGTAGCCCCGTTCTAGCTGTCGGGTGATAGAGGGCAGTTCCGAGACCAACGACACAATTTGAGCCGAAATAAAGTAGAACACCGCCCCCACCAGTACGGTAGCGATCAGCATCACGGTGGCAATCGCCCAGCCCCGGGAGAAGCGGTGTCGCTCTAGCCACCGACTGGCGGGGGCCAGCAGCAGCGCCAGAAATACCGACCAGCACAGCGGGATTAGTAGAATACCCGCCGCGTCCATGCTGTAAACTACCAGAATGAGCCCGAAGAGCACCAGCGTGAAGCGAGCGTAGAAGGGTAGGGGACTCATCGCTACTCCGGCAGGGTAAGCAATGGCATTTGGGTCTGATACACCATCTGCCGGGTCACACTTTTTTGAAACAAGCGATCAAAGAAGCCGTGCGAGCGGGGAATTAACGCAATCAAGCCGCTATGGTGTTGGTCTACGTGCTGCTGGATGCCGTCTTCAATATCACGGGCATTCACTTGGTAGAACGTATGCGGCACTGCCGACCAAGGGCGGTCCAGCAGCGTTTCGGACTCAGTGTCCTTTCTCTTGGGGTTGCTGCCGACGTGAATGATATCCAGGTGGGCCTCCCACTGACGGGCCAGACTCACCAGGCGGGTCATCGTGTGGGGAGAGGTGTGCTGTTCGTCGGTGGCCAGGGTAATCCGCTGGATCGGCCGGAAGTTGAGTTGGCTAGGCACCGACAGCACCGGGCACAGGGCCCGATGAATGACCCGCAGTGTGTTGCTTCCTAAAATATTGTCACTGGCCCCACCGCCTCGGTTGCCCAAAACGACCAAGTCAATATGTTCACGATCGATGAGTTGGTTCATGGCTACCGATAGTTCGCCGTAGCTTGCCTCGTAGTAGAGGTCTAGTCCGGTTTCGTCGGCGGTCGCAGCCTGAAGGGCAGCCAGTTGCTCGCGGACCTGTTGTTGGTACTGTTGGATTGCCTCAGTAGGAATGAATAACTCGCCCGCCATGGCGGGCGGAAGGTAGAATACGTGCTGAATCCACGCCTGGGCGCCCAGTGACTGGGCAAGTTGTACCCCATAATCGAGCAAAGCGGGAGTTTCTTCGCTAAGGTCCAGTAAGATAAGAATCTTGCGTACTTGCATGCGTAATACGGTTACGATGGGTAGATCTGTTTAAGCCATTACCGGTTTGGCCCGCCGTAGATGAGGTACGACTAAGGCCCCCAGAGCGGCTCCTACGGCCACGACCGATAAAAACAAACCGATGATGGGCATGAAGGTGAGCACGCGTAAGACGGCAAAGATGACGAACGATACGAAGATCCGCATGCCTAAGCCCCAATCATTCTGGTAATAGTATTGCAGGGCGTAAGTAGCTACCGAGGCGGCAATGATAAGTCCGAAAGCAATACTAAAGCCGTAGAGGAACAGAATAAACAGTCCGGGCGGAATCCCAATGATGGTGATAAAGAGCAGTCCGATAAGCAACGGCACCCCAATCAGGTAGAGCACTCCGTAACCGAAGCAGCGAATAAAATCGTTGCGCAGCGCTTTTCCAGCCTGTTGCAGCGGAGTAGGAAACAGCCACTGTATGAGTACGATCATCAGTACCACGGCCAGTAGGTAGCCCAGCGCGACCGAAAAGCCGGGGGGAGACCAGTCAAACCAGGGGAATTCGGTGGCTACTTTCAGGCTTGGGTCGTAGCGTGCCGTGCCCCCGGACATGGCAGACGCAAAGTCAGGAGCTTCGGCTTCTTCCGGCACCCAGTAGCGTGCATTGCCGTAGAGTTGGGCATCTGGCCCCAGGGTGATCGTTTCGGCGGCTAGAGCAGAAGTGCCCCGAACGGTACCGTTGACGGTCACCTCACCACCCTTTACATCTAAGTTTCCCCTACACGTTCCGTTGAGGGTTACCTCCCCTCCCCAGATCGTCATGTCGCCCGCTACGTCACCGTTAATCTGCACATCACCACTCATCACCACCAGGCTGCTTTTTATTAGAGAATACGAAGTGGTCTTCATCTCACCACCCAGCACAATCACGTCACCCTGAACCGGCTGGCGAAGAAGAATGGTACCCCCCAGTGCCAGAATGTCATCAGCCACCGGCCCGTCCACGGTCAGGTCCCCGCCGGCCAGCGTTAGGTCTTCATAGATACTATCGCGCACGATAATCGTACCTCCAGCAGCTACCAAATCACCCCGGATAGGGGCGTTGATGAGAATCTTCTCACCAGCCGTATACAGATCATGATTTATTGATTGACTGATAACTACCTGTTTCTTCGCCCGGAATCGGTTATTGTCAGACAATTGGCCCAGAGCGCACGCCGGAAGTAGCCAGCAAACAGCGAGAAGTAAGTGAAAGATTTTCATAAGTAAACGTTAATGATGAATCAGGGGCAAGATGCGTATCCGAGTAGCGGTAATCAATGACTTGGATCACCTTCTAAATTAATGCGGATGACAGAAGCTTCATTGGCCGGTCCGGTAGATGTTGGGGTACTGCCGAACCGTAGTAGCGGCTTCACGACGTATTCTTTGAAAATTTGCGGTAATCAGCTGTTGATAATGAAGAGACTTAATCTCGGCAAAGGGGGTAATTTGGTAAAGGCAACCAGCAGTAGTTTGCCGAACTTGCGCCCGGAAGTAGGGAAGGCTGCTCTCAACCGTTTGTCCGACAAACTCCCCCGGTTGCAACTGCATCACTTCCTGGGGTTTGATCAGGGCGCGCTCCTGTTGACTGGTGCTTGTGTTGTGCGATAGGTTGCGGTTGCCTTTACTGCCCCGGCTGCTACCCTGCGAACGGTTGGTGATCAACTGCTCTTCCTTGCCAATCATCTCACTGACCGCCTTGGCCGTCTGCACCGAGCTCACTTTGCCATAGAACTGGTTGGACAAGTTGGCAACGATGACCTCAGCTTTCTCTTTGCCGTGCATATCCACCATCTGGGCGATGTCCTGCGCCATGTAAACGCTGGCCACCTTGTTGCTTCTAGCGGTGGCCGGGATCACCTCGAACTTCGGTATGTAAAGCGTTGGGGCTTCATCCAGCAGCACGAAGCTTTTGCGCTTGCCCGGCTGATTCATTTGCTTGAGTGCTACGGTAATGATGAGCGACACCACCGGACTGAAGGTATCTACCAATCCGGGGTCAGAACCTAGACACAACAGCTTGGGATTGGCCGGATCGTTGATGTTCATGGTAAAATCATCACCGGTGAGTACCCAGACGATCTCCGGACTGTTGATGCGGGTGACCATGATCTGCAAGGAAGCAATCACCCCGGCGATCTGCTTGTCGGCTTTGTTACGAATAGCCGTGGCGATGCTGCGCACCATATCAGCACTCTGCGCATTGCCTTCCAGCATACTGATCACGTGAGTGTAGTCCTGGTACAAAGCCGTATTGATGACGTGCGGCAGGGTGCAGTATTCCGGATGCTCACTACGAAAAAACCAAATCAGGGCGGCCAGCCAGGCAATGGCCGAGTTAGAGAAGAACTCCCGGTGCTTGATGGTGTTGTTGTCCAGGTTATTGACAATGGCGCGGGCGTACTCCTCAGCGTGGGCAACGGTAGGAATGTTTTCCACGGCCAGCGGATTACAGCGGTGAGAAAGCGTCGGGTCCTGGAAGTTGACGATGTAGTAGCGTAGGTCCGTCTTTTTGCCGTGCAAATGCAAAGCCGTATTGAGCACATTAGCCAGCGTGGGAAACTTGAAGTCGTAGACGATGCCGCAAAAGCCCTTCCGGACGAACTGCTGCAGAAAGGCGTTGCCGATGCTAGCGGACTTGCCCGAACCCGATGAGCCAATAACCAAACTACCCCGGTAGGGATTGGGTACGTTAAGGTAGCCTCTTTGAGTCTTGATCGTGATGCTATGCTCGTGGTCTATCCGGCGTCTTTCGGACCGCTCTACGCTTAGCTTACCAGAAATACTTAGTGCGGTAATCAACATTGGTAGCAAGAACCCAACGGCTATGAGTGAGGCAGGATATAACCAGTAGACAGTGGTAGAATCGTACGTGCCTACGGTAAGGAAGTAGTTCGTTGCTACTACTGTTGCCAAGACGATTAGTACGCGCGCCGTACTGCCGAAAGCACGGTTGGTTGTGGCGGTAGTCTGACTGGTGCGAACTAACCAAAAGCAGAGGACGGTGTAGCAGAAAAGAAAACCAAAGCGTAGAACGGTACCTAACTGCAGCACCGACGTCGATGCTTTAGCAACTACCGGAAAGCTTGCTACCGCATCAGGAACACTGGGCTGAATAAGCAGGTAGTACTCCGCGCCGAGTAGTACAAAGGGTAAAAACAGTAAAATAAAGAGCGCTTCGGTGCCAGGGTGATGCATCATCGTTCTAGTTGGGTGGATCGTTGTTGCTGCTTCTTTCGTTTGCGGATTCTTCCTCCTCACCGGCTTCCTGACTCATACCCTGCGCCCCCTTGCCCAGATGCAGCAGCGTACGTTCGGGAAAGCTGATCTTTTCGTCCTTGCCGGTTTCTAGCACCTGGTACGGGTTGTTTACCAGCTTGCCTTCGTGATACTGCTTGGTCAGCCGGTGCAGGTTGAAGAAAAAGCCCTTCCCATACTGCTTTTCCTGACCGATGTCCAAAGCCCGGTCTACGTCTATCTTCTGACTGCCGACGAAGTACTGATTGAGGTGCACTACTCTGTCCCGAATGCGTTGCTGGTGGCGCTCTTGCTGTTCGGGAGGCATCCCTTGCGTGAGCTTGTTGGATACGGTTGGCTTTTCGTAGCTGAACATTTGCTGGAAGCTCTTTCCATTCTCCACCTGCCAGTCCCGGATTGAAAAGCGGGACCGGTGGCCTCGGGGGTTGAGCCGTAGTTCGCCGCTTCGGTCTTTGGCGCTAACGATAATGTGCACATGCTGGTGCAACCCGACTTTGGCAGCTCCTTTCTGCTCTCCTTGTTTCTCTTTCCGTTCCTGATGAATGGTGGCGTACCAGATCAAGTCTGAGGAAGTTAGGTGCCTACTCGTTGGCATTTCGCCTACTTTGCCTTTGAAGTTTTCGGCATAGTTATCCATCACCTGTCGGGTGTACTGCCGTAGCTTGTCAGGATCGTTACCCATATGTTTGATCTCTTCTTCCGAGGGAGAGAGCACCAGCGAGTAGAACTTTTCCTGCTGCTTGCGTAGTTCCTTCGTGTTCTTGTCAATAGCAGCACGGACTTCTTCGGCGGATGTGCTTTGTTGTTCTTCGCCAAAGAACTGGGTATCGTGCTGCTGCTCTCTGGCTTCGTGTCCCAGGTAGGTGAGCAGCCCTTTACAGGAGCCGCGATTAATGTACATCAGGCGGCCGTGCTGGCGGGGGTTGATAACTTTGCTGTGCATGAGTTGGGTTTTGGGGTTTAGGTTTTAGGTTATTTGCGGAAAGTGGTCAGCGGGTTAGGGTTTGATACTTTGCGCTTGCCGTAGACGTCCGGTCAGATACTGCTGATCCTGCTGCTGTAGTTGCTGGAAAGCTGCTTCGTCTTCGGTAATTAGAGTCAGTAAATGATTGACCGACAACTCACCCAGAATCCGGGCTTTTGTAGTACTTCCTACAATATGGAACGACTGGAAACTTATACCAAAGAGGGCATCGAGGTCATGAAAAGTGACGTTGAACAAGCCAAAACCTCTCTACAGAAAGAAAATGAAGACTACGTGCGGGAACGCATGTACCTGTCCCCCGAAGGCAAAGCCTCTATTCTACGGGAAGTAGAAAAGGGTGATTTTATGATGCACAATCAGGTGAAGGGCAAGTACGTGGAGTCTCAGACCGACCATGCGCAGCAGCAACTGGACCAGTACGCCAAAACCAAAGAGCAAATCTTTAGCATCGATCAGGAAAGAACTGGAGGGCCAAGTTGGAAGCAGGCTTTATCTGGTCCAGCTTTTGAAAAAGACGAACCGCAACTAGACAAAGCGGATACTTGGAGGGCTACGTTGGAAAAGGATTACTCACACCTGTCGCCTGAACAACAGGATCGCTTTGCAGACCTTCATAGCAAGATCGTTTCAGCAGAACCTTCTAAAGATCGGGAAATAGAACTGTAGAGATGACCTCTCAGGAAGTCATCTTCTTGTCCTCATTCTCCCCGTACTTGTTTTCTATCAACTTTCCCTTCAACAGTTTCATATCGTTGCTGAGCTTTTGCTCCACCACCCTGGCGTAGATTTGGGTAGTCCGCAAGCTGCTATGCCCTAGCATTTTGCTCACTGACTCGATAGGCACCCCGTTAGTAAGCGTAACTGTCGTGGCAAAGGTGTGCCGGGCCAGATGGTAGGTCAGGTTCTTATCAATCTCGCAGAGATAGGCAATCTCTTTCAAGTAGGAGTTTGTTTTCTGGTTGGTATACACCGGCAGCACTTTACCGTTGGCCTGGGCGATGATGTTGTCTCTGTATTGCTCTATGATTGCCAGGGCCTGAGGCAGCAGGGGAACGCTGTACCATTCTTTGGACTTCTTTCGCTGTCCGCGTATCCAGCGCTCCCCGTCCAATCCCATCACGATATGCTCGGGTTTTAGGTCGTACACTTCGGCATAGGATAAGCCGGTGTAGCAACTAAAGATAAAAATGTCACGGGTCTGGTTGAGTCGATCCAGGCGGAAGTCTCTTTCTTCAATACGTTGAAGTTCGGCTTGCGTCAGATAGCCCCGGTCTTTCTTGATAAACTTGGCCTTAAACTTCTGGAAAGGATCTCTATCTAACCACTCATTTTTGATCGCCAGGTTCACCATCTTACGCAAGCGTTCAATGTGCTTCATCACCGTGTTTTGTCCCATCGACTTGCGATGGTCCTTCGGCTGGTAGGCTTTCAGAAACATTTCCAGGCCAGTGATGAACTGATAGGATAGCTGAGAAAGATAGATATCCTTTCGCTTTAGCTTGACGACTAAAAACTCTTTCACGTAGTTCTGCGTGGTGAAGTAGTTCTTCATCGTTCCCCACTCCAGGGTATCCTTCAGATGATGGTTGTGGTAGTCCATCAGCTCCAACAACGAATGCTGTTCAGTTTCCAAACCGAAATAGGCGTTCTTCAAGGCTTCGGGAGTCACTAGTACATTATCCGCCAGTAAATTACGATAGTGCTCAAAGAGCTTGGCTTCTACTTGTGTGAGATAAGCCTTTAGGGTTCGGGCTTCTTCACCATTGCCCTTGACTTGACCGTTGTTCCATTGATTAATTGGAATAGAGCGTTTGATAGAAAACTCGATGCGTTGGCCGTTGACGGTAATGCGGCAGTAGATGGGGGCTTTTCCGTTCTTCGCTTTTGCGGTTCGGAGCAGAAAAGCAGTGCTGTAGGTGTTCTTGATGTCCATTTCTTTAGTTGTTTTTGGTTCACTTTGGTTAATAAAAATGACTCGATCTTCCATTAGAAACCAGCAAAACAAATCAATATAAATTACTGAAAGCCAATAACTTACACCGAGTTAGGTGACCTTTCTACGAATATAAAAAAGGTCACCGAATAGTTCACCAAAGCACTGAGAAAAACGGTCCGCCGCGCGGCTGAATATTTTGGAGGGGTGTAAAAACTAAAAACCCTCTAAAGATACAATTTAGAGGGTTTTAGTGACTTTTGATGTGTGAAAAGTCGGGGCGAGAGGATTCGAACCTCCGGCCTCGTCGTCCCGAACGACGCGCGCTACCGGGCTGCGCTACGCCCCGAAAGACCGCAAAGCTATCAAATAACGAACGCTCTGGCAACAATTAACTTCAATCATTCAGTAACTCACGCTGTTCAAGGTAAAGTTTCCCGAAAGGAGCTAAGTTTGAGCACAAAAAACTTGACCCGCCCTATCGAGCGCCCCGATAGGGTATCAAACCTACCAAACTCATAACTATGAACGCCGACTTTTGGCAACGGCGTTGGGAAACCAACGACATCGGCTTTCACCGCCCGGAAGCCCACCCCTGGCTGGTGGCCCACCTCAATCAACTGTCTCTGGAGCCACAAAGCCGCCTGTTCTTGCCCCTGTGCGGCAAGTCGCGCGACATTGCCTGGCTGCTGCACCAGGGCTTCCGGGTGGTTGGAGTAGAACTCAGCCAACGGGCTATTGAGCAATTATTCGCTGAGCTCAACGTAGCGCCTACCATCACGCCCGTTAAAAACCTAATGCACTATCAAGCCGAAAGCCTCGATGTGTTTGTCGGCGATCTGTTTGACGTTTCGGACGAGATCCTCGGCCCAGTGGATGCTATCTACGACCGCGCCGCCCTGGTAGCCTTGCCCGATGCCATGCGCCGACGGTACGCGGCGCACCTGACAGAGATTACCCGGCGGGCGTCGCAGTTGCTCATTACCTTCGAGTATGACCAGCAATGCCTGGAAGGGCCCCCATTCTCGGTTGACGAAGCGGAGGTAGATCGGCACTACGGTGAATCATATCAGGTAATTCCCATCGCCCAAACCAACGTGCGCGGCGGCCTGAAAGGCAAGTGCGCCGCCACCGAGCGGGCGTGGTGCCTTCGTCAGTAGCCATCTGCTGTATCGCGCAAACGTACGCCAGCGGGTTCAGGATGCCTTGCGCTCCCCGAGCAACCGCTGGCTCACGGGTTGACTCAGCGTTTCGGTGTGCGACCCGTCGCTTTCGTACTGCACCTTGATGCTCTGGTCAAAGGGCTCGACCAGCAAAACCCCTAGTTGCACTCCCAAGCACAGCTTGCGATCGTTCAGAAAGGCCAGAAAGTCGTCCTGCGCGTGACTTACCGCCCGCAGCGTGAAGGTATCACCGGTTTGGCAGTCGCTTAACGCCACGTAGTGCGGATGCGCGATGTTGCCGTCCTTGTCCGGGATGGGCGAACCGTGGGGGTCCACCTTTGGGTAATCCAGCAACTCGTCCATTTTCTCAAAAAAAGCCGGAACGTGCACGTGCTCCACCTCTTCGGCAATCTGGTGCACTTCTTCCCAGCCGAATCCCATCTTTTCTACTAAAAACATCTCAGTGAGCCGGTGTCGCCGAATGATCAGGGCGGCTTGCTTGCGCCCTTCGGCACTGAGCGACAGCGGTTTATAACTTTCGTAGTGCACCAGCCCCTTTTCAGACAGCCGCTTCATCATGCTGGTGACGGTAGGCATCTTGATGCTGAGCACTTCCGCCAAATGCTTCACGCTTACCTTTTCTTCATTCTGACTCAGGGTGAATAGTGCTTTCAGATAGTTCTCTTCGGTCAGCGAGTTCATAGGGGAGAGGTTAAGCGGCGAACAAAGATAAAAAAAGATCTAATAAAATTTGTTAGTGCAATCTAACTAATTAGTTTTGTACGTACTTATTCATAAGTTCAGGCAATTTAACTGATGCGTGCTGATGAAACACCTCTTCTCTATCATAATTATACTTTTTACTTATGCCTACCAGGCTTTGGCCCAGGAAACCGGAACCATTACCGGGAACGTGAGCGATAAGCTCGAGAGCTTGCCCGCGGCCACCGTCCAGGTAGTCGGCACCAACTTAGGCACCGCCGCCGATACTCAGGGAAATTTTACAATCAGTGGGGTACCGACCGGCGAGCAAGAGATAGCGATTCGCCTGATAGGCTATCGACCCTATTCGCAAAAAGTGACGGTGATCGCTGGGCAAACCATGGATGTCCGCGTGATCTTGCAAGAAAGCAACGTTAATCTTGAGGAAATTGTGGTGACCGGCACCCGCACCGCCAAACGCAAAACCGAATCTCCGGTGATTGTCAACCTCATCGACAGTGAGGCCCTCGACCAGGTGGTGGCCACCAATTTGTCGGAAGGCTTAAAGTTTCAGCCCGGTTTGCGCGTGGAGACCGACTGCCAAACCTGCAACTACACCCAGCTCAGGATGAATGGCTTGCCGGGCGGCTACTCCCAGATACTCATCAACAGCCGCCCCATATTTAGTCCTTTAACCGGTCTGTACGGCCTGGAGCAAATACCGGTCAATATGATCGAGCGGATTGAGGTAGTACGCGGTGGGGTTTCGGCCCTGTACGGCTCCAGTGCGATTGGGGGCACGGTCAACGTGATCACCAAAATCCCTACGGAAAATAGTTACCGCATCACCAATACCTTTCAAAGCATCAAAGGAGACGCTACGGACAATATCCTAGCCGCAAACGCTATCCTGATCAATGAACAAGAGAATGCCGGGGCCACCTTCTTTGTAAACAATCGAAACCGGGAAGCCTACGATGCCAACGGCGATAACTTCTCGGAGCTACCGCAACTAAAGGACAATTCTTTCGGAGCCAACCTGTTCTATCTGCCTACCGATAATCAAAAGCTTGAGGTGAGCCTGAGCAGCATCTACGAGTACCGCTACGGCGGAGAAATGGTAGACGGCCCTGCCCACCTGTCCCAGCAGTCCGAAGAGAGAACGCACAACGTATTCATGGGTAGCATAGACTACCGGATCAACTTCAACGAACAGAAGCAGTCGCTGAACTTTTACTACGGAGGTCAGCAGACGGATCGGGACCATTATACCGGAATCATCCCCGATGGGGGGGCTGAACTGGAAAGCTTTTTGGCAGCCCCCCCCTACGGAATCTCCGATGTGACGACCCACCAGGGAGGAGTACAACTGAACAACCGGCTCGATCACTTTTTGGGAGGGGAGGCCGTGCTGACCGTCGGCACCGAATACGTGTACGATGACGTACTGGACCGGATTGACGCTTACAACTACCTGATCGACCAAACGACGACCGATTTGGGAGTGTTTGTGCAGCACGATTGGGACATCGTTCCTCAGCTCAATTTGCTTTCCGGCCTTAGGGTGGATAAACATAATTTGGTAGATCAGGCTATTGTTAGTCCGCGACTTTCCTTACTGTATAAGCTGCAGGAGACCACCCAGTTTAGACTAGGGTGGGGTACCGGCTTCCGCGCCCCGCAGGCTTTTGATACGGATTTGCACCTTGCCTTTGCCGGAGGAGGCGTATCGCGTATTTCCCTGGCTGATAATCTAAGAGAAGAGCGTTCCAACAGCTTTACGGCCTCGGTGAACTATGACAAAGCAACCGAGCACTTGATCGCCGGGTTTACCGTAGAAGGATTTTATACCACCCTGGACGATGCTTTCTATCAGTCTCCTTTGGGCGAAGATGAATTCGGTGAGCGGTTTGAAAAAAGAAACGGAGCCGGGGCTACCGTTCAGGGCATCACCCTGGAAGCAAGGGCCAACGTTGACTATGTTCTCGAGATAAACGCGGGCTACACCCTTCAGTCTAGTGGGTACGACGAGGCGGTAGACAATATTGAGGGCTTGCCTGCCCAGCGGAAGTTTCCTCGAACTCCCAATCAGTACGGCTACGCCACCTTTACCTACACGCCGACCCGAAACTGGAGTGCCAGCACCAACCTCGTCTACACCGGTCCGATGCTGCTGGCGCACTTCGGCGGAGGAGGCACCGGGCAGGCCGAAGACGTATACTTCACCTCCCCGGCGTTTACCGAAGTAGGAATACGGTTGGGCCATACCTTTGCCCTGACAAAGGCAAACACCGGCCTGGAGCTGTTTGGGGGAGTAAAGAACATTTTTGACGCTTATCAGGACGACTTTGACGTAAGTAAAAACCGGGACAGTAATTACGTTTACGGCCCCAGTCTGCCCCGCACTTTCTTGGTGGGTTTGCGCATCAAATCACTGTAAACAGGTCGCGACCTGTCGCCCACAATTTCATGAAGAAAAATGTAAAACATACCTCTTTGATGCTACTATGGTTTGCCCTGATGATGGGTGGCCACCGTGCTTTTTCGCAGCAAACGGGGTCGGTGCGGTGGCTGAGTTTTGCGCAACTGGACGATTCGCTAAAGGTACATCCTAAAAAAGTGTTTGTGGACTTCACCGCCGACTGGTGCGCCTACTGCCGGAAGATGGATAAGGTGGCTTTTCGGGACCAGCGGGTGGCCGCCCTGCTCAATACCGACTATTATGCCGTGAGAATGAATGTGGAGACACCAGACACCATTACTTTTGGCAACCAAGTGTTTGTGAACGAGAGAATCAACAAGCCCAATCCGGTGCACCAGATTGCCTTGTTAATGGCCCGCCGGAAGGGGAAACCGTTTTCGCTGCCCGCGATGGTGGTGTTGAACGAAAAATTTGAGGCGACCGCCCGCTACTTTCAGTACCTGAATGCTGAGCAGATGAGGGAGGTACTAGAAAACTAAGCTTCTACCAGACGTGAGAAGCATCGGCTACCCCTTTTATTTTCTCAGAGGAATCACAAAACCTAGCCACGGAAGAGCGAGGAATACTCCACCACCCCCGACCGGAAGTAGTAGTCCGTAGTCTAGCGAGAAGCGGTTCCACAACGTGCGTCCTCCCAGCGAGAACAAACCGGCGGCTTCCCCTTCGGCGGTAATCAAATAATTTTCGCTCAACAAATACCCTTTTTCACCGAGGCGGATCATTCCGCCAATATGAATCAGGGGCAGGTCACCCCATTCCCCGTCGGCAAATCCGTATCCGAGCCCCAGGTTGAGGTTCCTGTTGCGGTCTCCCACCGTAACCACTCCGTAGGCCAGACCAAAGGCACCCACATCTACCCCCACCACGGTTCCGATGAGGGCGCCTCCCCCGACGTTAAGCTTGTTTTCTTTGATAGGTACTGAAAATTTAGGCGTGATCCAGATGGGGGTAGGCGCTCCGGCAAACAGAAAAAGGGGCACCACTCCCAGGCCCATCGAGAAATTGTCCGTTACGCCAATGCTGGCCTGATTGAAAAATATCCACCCGTTTTGATAATACGCTTCCCCCTTCCGGAGGCCGTAGCCATTGGGGGCAATGAAATAACGGGTTGCCTGGGCGTTGCTTGACCATACCTTGCCCCCCTTTAATTCTTCCGGTCTTACTTGCCTAACGTTCTTAATCGTTTCTACGGCAATATTGATAATCCCCAGGCTCTCGGTTTCCAGGCGCATGACTTCCTGCGATTGGGTGATTATTTCACCGTAGTACACATTTCCGTCCTTGGTTTCAACTTGCCAAAGGATAGGGGCATCCGTTTGCTGGGCGTAACAGCGACTGATACTTATTAACGCACAAAGGGCGCTAATGAAAAAGAGGTAGATAAGGTGTTTCATAAAACAATAGTAGCAAAAAATAGAGTTACTGCAAGGTGTATATCTTGATTTCACAAATCAAAAGCAGTTGCGTTAGAGAGCTCCCTAGTTTTCTCCAGAGGATCAGCTCAAGCTATTATTAATGCTTATTTCGTTTGGGTTCAGTAAACTTTAGTCTAATAATTTCTTATGGTTCTTTTCGGCACGAACCTCCGGGTGAACAATTATCAGAATAATCTTTAGTATTCTCTTAAAAAGTTCTCACGAAAATCGCTATTGCTTCAGCAGTCAGATCGAGAGCGTAAATATGATCATCTCAAACCAATTGTTCATCTGTCATCTAATGGGGGGCTCGCATTGCCCGATGCTTCTCAAAGCTAACAAAGAGATGCGCATCTTAGAGTTCACTATAGTTTTGCCAACGACTACTACGAACACCAGCAATTCCCGGTTTAGAAATTGTCATCCAAACTAATGCGTCATTCCGGAATTTTCTATAGTGAAACGGAAGAAAATATCCGGAATCCCCCGCTACAAAGACTTGTTGAGCACAT
>JBASAY010000112.1:0-23428 GCA_049650865.1 Tunicatimonas sp. | reverse complement strand
CGAAAGTATGGAGATGATGTATCAGTATGAACACGATTACCGGGTGAGCGACGAGAAATTTACCCATGCTTTTCCCGACTTCAAGAAGACAGACTACACCGCCAGTGTAACGCAAGTGACGTAGGTTTCTAACCGGTCAAAAATTAGCCTTTGACCTTTACGTAGCGTCTTTTCAATGATGAACTCAGCCGCAATCGCGTGCAACCTAACGTGGTGCTGTACGCTCAAGCTGGGTTTAGGGCAACAGGAATACGCTGATCGCCTTTTTCCAGTACAATGCGGTAGCCCAACGCCTGCACCACGCCAATAAAATTTTTTAACCGCATGTCTTGCGACTGACCGGATCGGATTTTCTGAATGGCGGTGGGTGACAATCCCGCTTCCTTGGCCAGCTGCCGCACGGACTTATCATCTTCATCCATCAGCGCCAGCAACAGCTCAGACAGAACTAAATCGCGGTATTCTTGATCGGCTTCATGAGCAAATTTTGGGTCTTTCCGCCAACGCTCAATGGTGCTTTCGCTGCTAATCTCGTTCATAGTAAGTCTCTTCTTTGGTACGTTGCTGATAATCCTTTTTATACTTTATAGCCTTATCTTTCTCACTTTTGGGAAGTTTATCCTGTTTTTTCACAAAACCATTCGTAATAATAATTTTGCGTCCTTTTACAAAGAAACATAAAAACCGGTGGGGCTGCGGTTTGAAAGCGTACAGTTGATCGCCTTCCGACCGAAACTTTGTTTTGTTTCTAATCTGTCCAATATCACCCATTACCCGAAGTAGGTTTTCCAGCTTAACCCGATCACTGCGAGACAAACCGTCAGCATACTCCAGTGCCTGACTCTGGCCTTTGTCGTTATAGTACCATTCAATTTGGTACGTTCGACCTTGATAGGCAATATACTCTCTCATACAACAATTGTATAACTAAAGTTGCACAAATTCAAGCTTTAATACCTGTTTGTAAAACTACAAAGAGTCTGCTGGCTCACTCCGAACTGTTTCATCAAATTCTTTCGTAGATTGCTTTCTCAATCAACACAAAAGTCCATGCGCACCTTCTGCTCCATCCTTATTGCGGCCTTGCTTTTCACAGCCTGCCAATCTTCCACCGACCAACGTACTGCTTCCGAACCCGCTTCCGTCATGTCTGTCACCGCTGCTCCCGCCGAATCATTTTTGCAGCACGTGGTCGCCTTCAAGTTCAAGGAGGGCATTTCGGCCGAAGCTGCACAGCAGCACATGGATGATTTTGCCGGGTTGCAGGATAAAATTCCCGAGCTGCGCTCCTACGAGGCGGGCAAAACCTTTAAGGTAGCCTACGAGTCCACCGCCGACTACGACATAATGCACTATACCACCTTCGCCAACGAGGCGGACATGGAGGTATACTTTAACCACCCCGATCACCAGAAATTTATCGCCGACAACAAAGACAGTTGGGCCGATGTGTTCGTGAGCAACTCGCGGGTAAAGTGATTTGATGCGCCACGAACTTGGTTTTGGAACACCTAACCACTTCGTGAAATTAAATACGCAGAAAACAGCAACGTTGCCAAGCGCAACATTGCTGTATCAGTATAGCCGTCACCTCAGAAAAGCTACTCTACCACGGTTCCCTGAATGCGCAGCACCTGGACCGGTTCTCCGGCAGAGAGCGTAACGGATACCGTCTTGGCAAAAGCGCCCAGTTGCGCCGCATTGTACGTTGCTTGCACCACTCCCTGTTCGCCGGGTGCAATTGCTTCTTTGGTATAATTGGCGACCGTGCAGCCGCACGACCCCACCGCCCGCGTCACGAGCACCGGCTCCGACGATTGATTGGTAAAGGCAAACTTAGCCATCTGCGGTACCCGTTGGCGAATCGTACCAAAGTCATGCGCCGTGGTTTCCCACTGCACCGCAGCCTCGGGCGTTGCCATTGCCAACGGACTTTGCGCCCGGGCTATCCAGACCGTACTTACTAAAACGAACGTCATCAAAACATACTTCTTCATGGGTTACTAATTTTAAGGTTCAACAAAGTACTTACCGGTAAGCAGTTCAAAAGTACGAAGACGATCGGCAGGGCGGTGTTAACAGAATGCTAACGTTTGTTAACGAAATGTTAACGTTGGGCACCGGTGAAGCAAGTTCGTTATCTTTGGCAGATGACCAATAAAGCAATTCGCACGGGGGTGAGTCTCGGTGCCCTGGCCGTGGTAAGCATCATTGCCATGCAGGCCTACTGGATGGTGTATACCTGGAACACGGAAGATCAGCAACTCAATCAGCGAATATTTGTGGCGCTCCGAAACGTGTCCGAATCGCTGGCTACCTATAATAACAACGCCGGGCCGCCCCGCCAGCCCGTGCGGCAACTATCGCGCAATTACTACGTGGTGCGGGTGGATGACGCCATCGACGCCAACGTGCTAGAACATTACCTGCGCAGCGAATTGGCCGCCGGTAACGTGCTTACCTCGTTTGAGTACGTAATTTACGACTGCGCCGACGACCGGATGCTCTACGGCAACCGGGTAAGCCTGCTCAATCAGCGGGTGAGCACGGCCGCACCGCGTACGTTGCCTACCTACAGCGACTACACCTACTACTTCGGCGTGGTGTTTCCCGATAAATCGGCGGTGCTGGTCAGCCGGGTGCAACCCTGGTTGTGGTTGTCGGGGGGGATGCTGGTGATCGTTACCTTTTTTTGCTACGCACTTACGGTGATGCTACGCCAGAAGCGACTGTCGGAGTTGCAGACTGACTTTATCAATAACATGACGCATGAGTTCAAAACCCCCATTGCCACCATCAACGTGTCGGCCGACGTGCTGATCAATCCGCAGGGCACCACGGCACCCGAGCGGCTGAGGCGCTACGCCACGGTTGTTAAAGAGCAGACGCTTCGCCTGAACGAGCAGGTAGAACGCGTGCTGGACATCGCTCAGTTAGAACAACGGGCCGTACCTTTACAAAAGGGAGATATCAACATTCACCAGATCATCACCTCGGTAGCCGAGAGTTTCTCGGCCCGCTATTCGCACTTAAACCTGGTTGTAAACCTTCAGGCTTCCTCACCGATGGTGTCCACCGACTCGTTCCACCTGACGAACGTACTGCATAACCTGGTGGATAATGCTATCAAGTATAGCCCGCACTCGGCTCGGGTGAAGATAACTACCTGGGAGACCCACCAAGGCATCGGAGTGCAGGTGGCCGACGAGGGCATCGGAATTCCTCTGGCGCTGCATACGAAGGTGTTTACTAAGTTTTTCCGGGTGCCCACCGGCAACGTGCACAACGTGAAGGGGTTCGGATTAGGCCTTTACTACGTGAAGCAGGTATGCCGACTGCACCACTGGAAGATTGCCCTAGAAAGTAGTTTGCAACAAGGAAGCACATTCACGATCACGATGCCACGATGAGCAACTCCCGGGCTACCATCTTGTACGCCGAAGACGACCTGAGTCTGGGTTTTGTTACGCAGGATAACCTGGAACTGGCTGGTTTTCGAGTGATCCACTGCACGGGCGGATCGGAAGCCCTGGAGAAATTTCAGCAGCAGCCTATCGACGTGTGTTTGCTGGATGTGATGCTACCCGAAATGGATGGCTTCGCCTTAGCACGCGAGATACGCCTTCGCGATGCCCAGGTTCCTATTCTGTTCCTAACGGCCAAGTCGCTCAAGGAAGATAGAATTGTTGGCTTCACTTTGGGGGGAGATGATTACGTTACCAAACCGTTCAGTATTGAAGAACTGATCCTAAAAATCAACGTTTTCCTACGGCGCAGCCAGCCGGAAAGGACTCGTGAGGCAGACACTATTCGCATTGGAATTTACAAACTAAACACCCGCCAGCAGACACTGAGCGGTCCTGACAATAAGGTCCAACGGCTTACCTACCGCGAGGCGCAACTACTTGCCTACTTCGCCCGGCGAAGAAACGTTTTGTTGACCCGGGAAGCAATCTTAGTACACCTTTGGCAGGACGACGACTACTTTGCCGGACGTAGCCTGGACGTGTTTATCTCTCGACTCAGAAAGTATTTGGTAGCAGATCCTGCTCTTCAAGTTGAGAACATCCACGGCGTGGGCTTTAGGTTGGTGGTTCCGTGAACCGTAGAGATGATCTGCTTCTGGGGCATTCAGGACGAACGCTCCAGCAACTGAGCGTTTACGTCTATAATTTCTTCTAGCAGTGCCTGGTCTAACTGTACCTGGTG
This sequence comes from Tunicatimonas sp., assembly GCA_049650865.1. GTDB lineage: Bacteria > Bacteroidota > Bacteroidia > Cytophagales > Cyclobacteriaceae > Tunicatimonas. The sequence goes on along the minus strand of JBASAY010000112.1, from coordinate 19,219 downwards.
CAGCGACTTGGCTTGAAGCAACTGCTCTACGGTGAGGCCGTCGGTTTCGCGCAGGTCGGCCTTGTAGAGCGTGGCGTTGGTGAAGTTCACGCCCATCACAATGGCCCCCCGCAGGTTGGCTTCGGTCAGGAAAGCGTTTTCAAAGCTGGCTTTGATGAGAAAGGCACCCGACAGATCGGCCTTCATCAGCGAAGCGTCCTTGAAGTTGGCCCCGCTCGCGTACGACTTCTGCAACTGGGCGTGGTTAAGATTAGAGCCTTCAAAGTTAGTCTGGTTCATCCGGGTGTTAACGAGCACCGCTTGATTCAAATTAGAGTGCGATACGTTGGCCGAGTTGAGGTTACTCCGGGTCATATTGGTGTACCCTAGGTTGGTTCTGGCCAGGTGGCAGTTCACCAGGTCGATGGTGTAGATGCGGTGGCGGTTGAGCCGCTTGATGTTACCCGCCGTCCTAAACGCCGCTTCCTCCGATTCCCACAGCCGGAAGTCATCAATCTCATCCCTGTAGGTGCGAATCCGCAGGTTTTTCTGTCCGTTCTCATTGAGCCAGTAAATCAGGATACCGATCACGGCGATGTCGAATAACATACCGTGGGCCTCGGCCAGCACCTGCCCCACAAAGTTGTAATTGTCTTCTACGTAGTAGTGGTAGCTAAAGCCAATTACCAGCACGGATAGGCAAAGAAGTACCAGGAAGGAGGTAAGCACCGGCTTCTCGACGATTTCACCGAATCGTTTTCGAATAAGAGGAAAGTGTTCAGTAATTTTAGAACGCATGCAGAAAACCAGTAGCAACAGAAAAGCGCTTCTTCAGAAGCCTAAAAATCAGAGTTCCAAGGTACCTGCATCGGGGCCGACAAGCGGAGTATTTTCCGCTAATAAAGTACGATGTAAGAACTAATCCCGCTTTAGCGCAACGATCTTCTGCGCCAGCACCTGGCTAATCTTTTCGTACGACTCGTGGGTCCAGCCGCCCACGTGGGGGGTAAAGAGTACCCGTCCCGATTGACCTAAGGTATCAAAATAGCGCCGCTGTTCGGTGGGCATTCGGGCGGGCGGTTCGGTTTCCAGCACGTCCAGGGCTGCTCCGCGCACTTTGCCGGTGGCTACGGCCTCGGCCAGGGTCGCCAGCGGTAGGATTTTGCCCCGGGCTGAGTTGAGCAGATAGATATTTTTTTTGAAACGGTCAAGGTACGCTTGGTCTACCATGCGCTGGGTTTCATCGGTTAGCGGTACGTGGAAACTGAGCACATCGGTACGCTCGTGCAACTCGTCCATGGTGGCTTCGGTAGCATAGGCATCGCTGTAGTCTTTTCGGTACTTATCGTAGGCCAGTACGGTCACTCCGAAGCCGCTCAGTCGCTGCGCGAAGGCCTGCCCCATGTAGCCGTAGCCCACCAAGCCTACGGTTTTGCCCATCAGTTCCGTACCCCGATTCCCCTCCCGGTCCCACCCTCCGGTGCGCACCTGCCGGTCGGCCTCCTGAATGTGGTTAAGCAAACCGAGCAGCATGCCGATCAGGTGTTCGGCCAGGGCATCGCGGTTGCCCTCCGGTGCGTTCAGAATAGCAATACCGCGGGCGTTTAGCGCGTCTACGTCGAGCTGATCCAGCCCGGCTCCGGCCCGCCCGACAAAATGAAGGTTCGGGGCGGCGTCGATCACTTCCTGGTCTATCGCCAGTTTGCTGCGCACGATTAGTCCTTGGTAGTCGGAGATGCAGTCCAGCACCTCGGGGCGCGACAGGCCCGGCCGGTTGTCTACTACGTACCCGGCTGCTTCTAGCAGGGGAACAATGCAGGGGTGCAGGTGGTCGATGATGAGGCATTTTTTCATGACTAGAAATTGTACAGGATATGGGCCACCCCGAAGTAAACCGTCAGGCCGAGCAGGTCGTTGGCGGTGGTGATAAACGGCCCCGAGGCCAGGGCGGGGTTGATGCCAAACTTATCGAGCACCAGCGGGGTAATCGTGCCCATCAGGGACGCCAGCAGCACCACGCTGAACAAAGCGATGGCCACCACGATCGACAGCCGAGCGGGCTCGCCCAGGATGAGGTTGAACCCCAGCACCAGCACGCCCAGTGCCAGGCCGTTGATCAGGGCCACGGTGATCACCTTGAGCAGGCGTTTGGCCATGCTATCCTCAAACACCGAAGAAGAAGCCAGGCTCTGCAGCACCAGCGACGACGACTGGATGCCCACGTTGCCGCCCGTGGCAGTAATGAGGGGAATAAAAAATGCCATGGCGGGCACCAGCATAATATCCGCTTCAAACAGGCCAATAAAGCGCGCGCCGATCAGTCCACCCGCCATACCAATGATGAGCCAGGGCAGGCGCGCCCGCGACAGCAACCACACGCTGTCGCTGCGCTCCTCCACGTCTTCGGAAAGCCCCGACATTAGCTGCCGTTCTTCCTCGGCCAGTTCGGTGATCACGTCCACGATGTCGTCGATGGTGATGCGGCCCACCAGGCGGTTCAGCGCGTCTACCACCGGCACCGACTCCAGGTCGTAGCGCCGCATGATGTCGGCTACTTCTTCTTCTTCCATGTGGGTGGTGACCGAGATAATCTCGCTGTCGTACAGGTCGGACACCCGGGTGTCGTCGGTGGCCAGCAGCAACTTTTTGACCGACACTTTGCCCAGTAGGTGGTTGTTGGCATCGACCACGTAGACCGAGTAGATTTTGTCAATCTTTTCAGCTTGGCGACGAATTTCTTCAATGCACTGCTTCACGTTCCAGTCGAGGAGCACTTTGATGAGTTCCTTGGCCATCAGCCCTCCGGCGCGGTCTTCTTCGTAGCGAATCAGGTCCTTTACGTGGCGGGCCCGCTCCTCGTTGCGCATCAGGTCGATCACCTCCTCGCGGGTTTGGATGGGCAGTCGGTTCAGGATATCGGCCCCATCGTCTGAGTCGAGGTAGTCGATAAACTCAGCCAGTTCTTGAGAGGTAAAGTTGCGCAGGAAGGCCGTCTGATCCTCGTCCTCGATCTCGATGATCACGTCGGCCGCCTTTTCTTTGTCCAGCCGCTTAAGCACGTACTTCGACTCTTCGGTGTTGAGTTCGTAGAGCACCGACAGGATGTCTACCGGGTTGGCATCCCGCATACTCTCTTGCACCAAAGGGTCTTCATCTTGGGCAATGATCTCTCGAACCCACTCTAAATACGCTTGCGATACCTCAAAGGGCATCAGGCTTACTACTTCCACTAATCTGCTGGGTTAACTCCACAAAATCGCCTACCGACAACTGCTCAGCCCGCTGGTTAAGTACGGGTAGCGCCTGCACGGCCGGGGACAAATTTAGCGGTTTAAGGGCGTTGCGCAAGGTCTTGCGGCGGTTTTGAAAGCCCTGCTTCACTACCCGCCGAAACATCAGTTCGTCACAACTTAGTTGGTCAGTATCATTACGCTGCAGCCGGATCACGGCCGAGCGCACCCGGGGCGGCGGATGAAACACGTGCGGTTCTACCGTGAACAAGTACTCGAGGGTGTAGAAGGCCTGCAGCAGTACGCTGAGGATGCCGTAGGTCTTGCTGCCGGGCGGGGCGCACAGGCGGTCGGCCACCTCTTTCTGTAGCATGCCTACCACCTCGGGCACCCGCTGGCGCTCGTCGAGCACGCGAAAGAAGATTTGCGAGGAGATGTTGTAGGGGAAGTTGCCGATGATGGCATAGGGGCCAGACAGGTACGGACGCAGATCGGCCTTCAGAAAATCTTCCGACAGCACCGGTAGATCGGGATACTGCTGCTTAAGGTAAGCCACCGACTCGGTATCCACCTCAACTGCGGTGAGGGCGTACTGCTCGGAGCGCTGCACCAGGAACTGGGTGAGCACCCCGGTGCCCGGGCCAATCTCCAGCACTTGTCGGTAGCCCCGGTGTCCGGTAAGGCTATTCACGATGCGCTCGGCAATGGCCGTATCTTTAAGAAAGTGCTGCCCCAGGTGTTTCTTGGGGCGAACGTGCGGTGGGGTGGGGGGCATGCGCTGAGGTTAAGAACCGGTTCTACTAGAAAAGCCGCATACGGCTGACTTCCGGCAGCAATATACGGCTTCTCTCAAATCGGTACGGAAAGAATACTACTTACTACACAGTTGTTTGATCTCCTGTGGATATAAACTTCGCTCGTAAATTCTTAACTCATCGAGGTATCCGTGGAAATGATTGTTGTTTCCCTCGCCGCCGCTAAAAATGTTGCCGATATACGTCTTCTGCGAAGAATCGTGGTATGCCTGGTATTCTCGTTGCTTTTGCACGTTCAGCTTTCCATCCAAGTAGATCGATAGCGTCGTACTATCCATGTTCACCACCACGTGCGTCCACGCGTTCTTTGTCAGCGTATCAGGGCTAGCTATCTTCCACCGCGCCGGGTCCCACTGGTTATCTTCAAGATAAGTATTACTTAGATTTGAGTTAACCCAGTCTCGCTGACGGTTATTAGAGTTACCAGCACTGAAAAACGAGGCGTGAATCAAATTCTCCGAACGGGTATCCTGGTATCCGTAGGTGGTGATGTAAAAGTCTCTCTGATTAAAGCTGTACTTGGAGATAACTGCCCCGTTATTCTCGGTAGCGTTAGCCGCGCCTTGACTTTTAACCCAAAAGGAGAAGGCGAATTCTTCGGACAGACTCAGTGTATTTTCCAATGTTAAATAATCGTCGGTTCCATCGAAGTACAGGGCGTCTCCAACTACCCCGTCGGCGTACATCCCTTTGGTTGACTTGATGGCGTGATTGGCGTGTTTGCTTGCGTCATTCACATCTCCGTCAAATTGGTAGTAGCCGGTCAATCCTCTCTGTAGGGTATTGACGATATCAAAGGAGAAAGTAGCGTAGCCATACAGTGAGGGGTCGCCCAAGTTGGCCGGAACAACCTCCAGGGTAACATCGGTAGTGCGCTCCGTAGTGACGGTGAACGAGATGGGAAGGGGGTGGTTAATCAATGATGCTAACTCTGAACCTGCTTTGGGGGTGAGGTAAATAGCGGTTTCTGCCTCGTCTAGTACAATGAAATCTACTACGGTATAATATCCTACTGAGAACTCCAGCTCCTTGGTGATGTAACCTTCCCCAATCCGTATCAACTCCATTGTTTCCTGATTCAATACGTAGTCGCCCAAGGAGTCTTTTACTGAGATAACTACTGTCTTCGGACTAGCTGCTTCAATAGAAGACGACCGACCATTCGAACTCAGGCTAGCATCAGAAAAGGACAGCGCAGCCGTTCCCTTTGCGATTGGTTCCGGTTGCTTGCTTACTTCTGTTTCCTCACAGGAGGAAAGTAAAGTAGTTGCGAATATTGTTATTAAGAGATACCTGAGACTTTTCATAGCTGATATTTTATGATTAGTAAGACTTCACAAATATCAGAATAGTTATTGAAAAAACTTATTTAGTTCAAAAAAATAGGTATCATTTGTAAGAATTGACGATGAAAAGAATGATTTCGGATGCTACCCCCTCTCGCAGTAGACAATGTAGTGGCGAGGTACAAAGTAGCGTAACACAGGCCGGATGCCTAGCTTCCATTTGGCACTAATCCATTGTTCGCTGTCTATAATTTTCCATCCGCTTCGCGCTAACAGCAAATCGAACTGCCGCCTTTCAAACTCGTGGTAATGCTTGTCCCATTCATTGTCGTCGTTCCAGTGCGCATTGCTGAACCATAACTTCATAGGAACAGAGGCAACCAACTTCTTGGTTTTTAGCTGCCGCAGGATATTGAACGGAGCCAGCATATGCTCAAAGATCTCAAAGGCGGTAACTACATCAACCTCGTAGTCAAGGTACTCCTGGTAGTCGATATCCAGATTCTCTCCTTGGGTGTTTGATACGACGTAGCCGTGTTCGTTCATTCGGCGAGATAGATTGCTAGCAACTCCCAGATCTAGTACCCTGGCACCTTCATCAATGTGCTTTTTTAGGAAGGCAACCGTCTTGGTGTATCGCTTCTCGTGTGAGTCTTTTTTGTTCATAATAAATGTAAATATAGCCGAGCTCGGTAGTTTTTACCATCTTACTTTTTGACCAATTCAAAGATGCCACAACCAAATCGGCAACCATAGTTGTTCTTGACTGATGCTTCGTCGACCGCCACATCTTGGTGGAAATTTCCGGCGTCATCGATGTACGAAAAACTCTTCGTACGGTAGTCAGGCTCAAACAGTTCCAGCAGGTAAGCAACCGCGAACACGCGGTGCGCATTAAACTCTACGCGTTGCTTCCCAATTGGCACCGAGAAGTAAAATGTGCCGCCCTTTCGTAGTATTTTAGTGATGTTGCGAATGGCTTTCCGGTAGCCAAAGTAGTCAATAGGATCACCGTAGCGGCCTAAGCCAAAGTGCTCAATGGCGTTAAGCGACGAGATAGAATCGCAGTAGTCGAGCATATCGTCCGGGAGCGTCATCAGGTCAGCCTGCCGGAACACCACATTTTCTACCGACATGGACTGCGGACGTACATCTAGTACCTCAATCGGCCTGAACACCGCTACGTGCGCCACGAAACCGTCAATGCGAGAACCAACGTCTACGTGCCGCTCCGGTTGATTCTTAAAAATTAATCCCGCTACGTGCAGGTCTTGGTAAAAGTACAAGCGGCTAACCGTAGCCGACTCGCTGCTCCGCTCGTTCAGAACCGGATAGGGAGTACCTAAGCGAAATGTCGTATCGCTACCTCGCTGCCTCTTAAACTTTCTCCAGTCGCGGTAGTAAAAGGGCAAACCGGTCAGGTTATCCCAGAAGGTAACCCAACTAATTCCCATCAGTTCTAGCAAGCGGTGCAGTGCTTTCAGGATCATCTTACTGGCCAACGGGTTTTGTGGTGGCGGACGCGTCGCTTCGCTTTGAAATGGTGAGTGGAGGCAACGAAGGGGCCTGGGCAGACTTAGCTACCAGCAGGCCATCCCACGAGTACGATTCGTCCAGATCAGCGTCGGCGATTACTTCGTAGTCGTAGGTCAATAGGCACTCCCGACACTGCGCGTGAAGTTGATTAGAGTGCGTGGAGATGAAGATAAAATCGGCTTGCTGCTGTTGTAAAACATTTTTTGCCCCTTGTAGCATGGCATATTCGTACCCTTGTATATCAGCGTGCAGCACACTGAGGTGCCGAATGTTTTGGGTGCGCGTAATTTCATCTACGGTAAGGGTAGGAACGCTTCCTGACGGATTACTTTGGTCGGAGATGAATCCTTTGATGAAGGTGCCCTCCATTTGGTTAAAGCGGAAGTTTTGGCGGCCGAAATTCATTTTATACGGATCGGGTTCTACCATAAAACACTCGGCCTGAGGCACCTGCTGGCAAAACCACATTGAATAAAAAGCCCAGTACGATCCTAGCTCCAACATGGTGCTACCCGGCGGGGTTACCTTAAGCACTTCCTGAAACACGTATTCTTCCTGCGGTTCGTGTACCCCTTCGTTCTGCTGCAATAATAAGGTATTGCCGTAGTCATAGTAGCTTCCCAGACGTATTCTGAGTCCGTTGTGCATCCGTTGGTGGTCGGCTAGCACCTGTCCGGCTCGCGACACGCGAGCAATATTGTTGTTATCGGGCGAAGTGAGCACCAACGCGATGCGGTCTTTCCAGCGGGGGGTGGGCTGGTACCGGGGAAAGTTACGGCGGAATTTCCAGTCGAAGTAGCCTACGCGGTTCAGGAGCCACAGCAGCGATTGGTAAATGAAGGGGAAAGATTTAAGTTTGCTCACGCGCATGACAAAACAAAGGGCCAAAGGTAGCAAAAGAAAACGGAAATGGTGATACAAAGGCTTCGGGGAGGGTTAGGAAACCAGTTGTTTCAGTATGCTGCTAGCAAAGCGTTGGCCCTGCATCACGGAGTGCCCCTCAAACTCGACACGTACTATTATTCGCATCACCCTTACCGCACGCTGGGACTAGATAAGTTTAGAACTGACTACGTACAAGCACCTGAACGAGACGTAAGTGCTTTTGTAGGAAAAACGAAGGCCCAGCGCTACTTTCACAAAAGAACGAACTACCGCTACTGCCGCCGGGCTTTTGCCCAGCCTTACTATCACTTCTACGAGGAGTTTCTCGATTTGCCCTCGTCGGTTTACCTGTCAGGCTACTGGCAAAGCGAGCGCTACTTTCTTCCCTACGCCTCGGCAATTCGTGAGCACCTGGTACCTCGTGCCCCAATGAGTGACCGTAATGCTGCTCTAAAACAGCGTACGCAGGCCACCCAGTCGGTGAGCGTACACGTGCGGCGGGGCGACTATCAAAAGAGTGAGTACGCTAGCTTTTTTGCGGTGCAACCTTTAGCGTACTACCAGCAGGCCCTAAAAACGTTGCGAGAGCAGTTGGATAACCCTACCTTCTTCTTTTTTTCAGACGATATCGCCTGGTGCAAGCAAACGTTTGCTGATCAGGAAGCGGTATTTATTGACCACAACTCCGGAGCGCAGGCGTACTGGGATTTGCTGCTGATGGCGAGTTGCAAGCACCATATTATTGCCAACAGCAGCTTTAGCTGGTGGGGAGCGTGGCTCAATCCGCGGCCCGATAAGCGAGTGATTGCCCCCCAGCGGTGGTTTACGACCAACTACAGCGCGGGCAAAAACCCGGTTTACCCCGAGCGAACCTACCACCTAAAAGACCAACTGCCCGATGGATGGATTCGCCAGTGAAAAACCGGTGCAGATCGTGAAGCTAGCCACCTCGGGCCACCCGCCCCACGACACGCGCATCTTCCACAAAGAGGCTAAAACCCTCGCCGAGGCTGGATACTTGGTCACCTACATTGTTCCCCGTGGCGATACGAACCAGACCGAAACGGTGGATGGCGTTACCCTAGTTCCGGTTCGCTACCCGCGGGGAGGTGCCGAGAAATTGCTGATTACCCCCTTACGCATTCTGCGCCAAGCACTGCGTTTTTCCCGCCGGGCGATTATCCACCTCCACGACTCCGAACTTTTGTTCATCGGCCTAACACTACGCTTGCTGGGCCGACGCGTGATCTACGACGCCCACGAAGACACGCCCCTGCAAATCAGCTACCAGCACTGGATTCCAGCTTGGCTCAAACCGCTCTACCAAGCGGTTTACTTTGCTCTGGAGAAAGCCGCTGGCCGGTGGTTTCAACGCATCATTGTGGCCGAACCCGTTATCGAGCGCCACTTTCCGCCGGGCAAAACGACGTTGCTGCGCAACTTCCCCATTATAGCTCCCTTTCGGACCGCTACGCAGCATCCGCCGCCCCGCCTCAACCAAGTGTTATACATCGGGTCGGTTACCGAAGTGCGGGGCTTCCGAGAGATGATGGCGGCCTGCGAGCGGGCCAACCAACACCAGCCGTTTACCTTTATTATTGCCGGTAGCTTTCATCCCGCTTCGCTAGAGGCGGAGTTTAAACGAGCGCAAAACACCCGATTTTTAGGCCGACTTAGTCTAGACCAGGTAGCGGCCCTGAACGCGGAGAGCAAGGTGGGGCTAATTGTTCCCCATCCGATAACGCGCTATAAAACCAACTATCCGGTCAAGCTTTTCGAGTACTGGGCCGCCGGGCTGCCGGTGGTTGCTTCAGAGCACGGTGAAATTGCGAAGTTCGTAGAGCAGTGCCAGGGTGGAATAGTAGTAAACCCCCTTGATGCTAGGGCAATATCCGACGCCATTGTTTACCTGCTAACCCACGAGGATGAGGCCCGCGCGATGGGCCAACGGGGTCAGCAGATGGTCTTCGAGCAGTACAGTTGGGAGGTTGAGCGCCCGAAACTGCTCGCTTTGTACGCGCCGTTCGGCGCTTAGGCTTTTACCATACTCTACGATGGGCATCATCATTCGCCAAAGCATCTGGATCAGCATCTTCTCTTACGTAGGCATCCTACTGGGCTACGTTAACGTTGTGTTGCTTTTTCCGCAGTTTCTGGCCGTGGAGCAAATTGGTTCCGTCCGATTTATTCAGGGCGCCAGCGCGTTGTTTGTGCAATTTGCCCAAGTAGGTATTGCCCCTTCGCTGTTGCGTTACTACCCGATCTTCGCGCAGCGCTTCCCCAACATTACCGGCCTTGTACCGTCTCTGTTGCTGGCGTCGGTGGTTGCGTTCGGTGGTTTCTTACTCGTGTTTTTAGCTGTTGAGGATCATATTTGGGCCTACTTTAGTGATAACGCGCCCCAAACCCGCGACTACGCCGGGCTTATTCTGATGCTGGTGTTCGTGATGAGCTTGCAGGCGGTGATGGAAGCTTACAGCCGTAGCATTCTGGAGGCGGTGGTGGTAAATGTGTTACGCGACGTGGGACTACGGGTGATGACCACGTTGATCATTATGGGTTACGCACTGGCCTGGTATGATTTTACGGTTTTCCTGTGGCTTACCGTAAGTCTGTATGGAATCAACCTGGGGCTACTCACCGCGTATCTAGGGCTTAAGGGGAAATTACAGTTTAGTACCGACTTCAGCTTCTGGCGACGGGTGAACGTCCGCGAAGTAGTCTACTTTTCGCTATCGTCGTTTCTGGGTGGTAGCGGCTCCAACATATTTCGGCGGGTGGACAGCTTCATGGTTACCTCAATGTTGGGGTTGTTCGCCAACGGAGTGTATACCACCATGTTCAATATTGCTTTGGTAATCGAGGTGCCGATGAGCGCAATCGCTCAGATCAGCCAACCGATCATTGCCCACTCGTTCGCTACCAACGACATGAAGAATATCGCGATGATTTACAAAAAGTCGTCGATTAACCAGCAACTGGCGGGTAGTCTGATTTTTATTGGCATCTGGGCTAACCTGGATAACCTTTTTGCGATTATGCCCAACGGGGAGGCTTTCCGACAGGGGTACTGGGTAGCGGTGCTGGTAGGCCTGTCTAAACTGGTAGACATGACCACCGGTTCTAACAACGAAATTATTAATATGTCGCAGTTTTACCGCTTCAACATGTACATGATGCTATCATTGGCGGGGTTCTCTATTGCGACCAACTGGCTACTCATTCCCTACTTCGGAATGGAAGGAGCCGCCTTGGCTACGCTCCTAACGATTGTGGTGTTCAACGGGGTGAAGCTAGCCTTTATCTATGCCAAGTATCGAATACTACCCTTTTCGCAGAAAAACGCATGGCTACTGATCATCACGGCGGGGGTGCTCTATCTAGCATTACGCATTGATCCGATAGGTTCGGCGTGGCTCGACATTCCGGTGCGCTCGCTGGGCATTACCGTGCTGTTCGGGGGGTTGGTGGTTGCTCTGCGTATCTCTGAAGACGCCAACCAACTGCTCCGAATTATGCTCCGGAGGGCAAAACTCTACTAGAGCAAGGTCTTATACATCCAATCTACCGTTACATGAAGGTATACCTACGAGAAGACACCCGCTACCATGCCCCCATCCGCTACGTTCTTAAAATCATTGAAAAGAATCGCAATATACAGTTCGAGCACGTTGGTGCTGCCGGAGAGGCAACCATAGTCTGGGACGATCGCAGCCCCCTATCCGAACCCATCTGTACCTCTTTTTATCAACACCTGCCGGATCAAACGGACCATCTGAAGCACCAGAGTCTGCTAGATGCCGACCTATTGATCAAACAAAGCGGGCAAGCCGACCTAATAGCAACGATTTTCTACTTGATTAACTGCCTGCAAGAAGCTAGCCCCAGCCCTGAGGAACTAGATGAATTCGGACGGTACAAATTTTCGGCGTCCTATCAGTCCAAATTTAATGTCATCGAGAGCAATCTGGTTGAGCGGTTAATCGACACATTTTGCGAAGGGCACGGCATCAAGGGCACCAAACACAAGAGCACCTTCTTTGTCTCGCACGATATTGATACCCTCTACGGCTCCTTGCTTCAGGACGGATTCTGGGCACTAAAGAAAATGAATATTGGCGTTATCCTCAAACTGATCGCCTATGAGCTGGGCCGAGCGCCTCACTGGCGAAACATTGACCGCATTATCAGGATTAACAGCGAGTACGATATTCGTACGACTTTTTTTTGGCTGGTGAACAAAGGAAGAGGGCTTCAGGGCATCATGAATGCCGATTATAATTTAAAAAATGAGCAAGACCTGCTAGAGAGAGTCGATCAGTCGGGCAATACCAATGGTTTACACAAGTCATGTTCTACGATGAGTATCGACGAGGAGCTAGCGCGCGGCAATCTGGCGACTACCTACAACCGCTACCACTTCTTGAACTTTTTACCGCACCGCGATTGGGAGAAGATTTCTGCCTCGGCGCTGAACTTTGATGCCAGCCTGGGATTTGCCGAACGCTGTGGCTTCCGAAATTCGTACGGCCGCGCCTTTCAACCCTTTAATGTTCGGGCGAACTGCCCCTATAACTTCGTTGAAGCTCCGCTTCACTTTATGGACGTAACCATGCATAAGTATATGCAGCTTCCCCGTAGCAAGATGAGTCAGTTAGTCATCGATTTTTACGAACGATATCCCGAAAATTGCGATTTCTCCTTACTTTGGCACAATACCTACTTTACCGATTATAAGTATAGCTCCTTTATCGAAGAGTATAAGAAGATCGTGTCTTTCATCTACGAAAACAAAGTGGCGTGCGTGAGTCCAAGAGAGTTAATTGAGAAAAACACATTAACATGGTAATCTACCGACTAGCCGAAGAAAGCGACTACGAGAGCATCAATGCTTTCCACAATCGAATTTATAAAAGCGATCGGACTGCCCAACAGTTTTTATGGGAGTTCGCCAAAGGCCCTTTCGGGAAAGCAATCTACGTGATCGCCGAGGACGAAGGCGCCATAGTAGGTACCAACTGCGTTATTCCTATTGATTTGATCGATGCCGACGGACAAATCATTAAATCGGGCAAAAGCGAAGACACGCTGGTGGACCCCGCCTACCGGAGGCAAAAGATATTTTACCACATCTATGAGTTCCTCTTCGAGAAGTGCCGAACGGCAGGCATTCAGGTGATTTGGGGATTTACCGCCGCTAAAAAGCCCTTTCGCAAACTGGGCTTCGAGGTGCCCTACGACCACCAACAAGCGCTGGTTGTAAACGATGTTCGGAGAAGTTACCGGTATCTCGCCTCACTTAATCCTGAAAACAAGCCAGTAGACAAAGTAAAAGTGCTAGGATTATGCTTGATCTCGAAGGCTAAAGCAATTGGAAACATACCTTCTAAAACGTTACCCTTTAGCGTAAAAAAGGAAGAGAGGATTGTGGCTGGGGTTAACGAATTGGTCGCTAAGAACCAGTCGGCATCAGGCTCGTTGTTTGCCATTCACCAAACCAAGGCATTTCAGGACTGGCGAATCTACCAGAACCCTAACTACCACCAGGTGCATACTTATAGTGTGCGCAAGGAGGATAATCTACTGGCTCTGATCGTATTTAACGTCCATGCCAACGGGGTCGCCTACGTTTGTCAAACCACCTTTCATCCTACGCTGAGCCGATCGGAAAAGGTACAGATACTACAGTCAGCTACGAATATGCTGTTTAAAGAGAATGTTGCTCTGGTAAGAAACTGGTTATTCGATACCAATGAAGCAAACACCGAAGAAGCGGCAGTTCACCAAGAAAGTGGATATACTCTGCTGAAGCGCGGTATTGGTTTGGTATGGAAGGTGTTAAAGCCACTCGACAAAGATCCACAGGACTTTTACTTATCCAGAATAGCTACGCAAGGAACAATATAAAGGCTACAGACGACCGCCCGTCACAATATCCAAAACATTACTAAATTGCTGACAAACCAATTCCATTATGTCCGCTAAAATTAAACTTGCCAAAGCTCCCAAAGAGGCTGCCAACACCGTCGTCCTGCTCACGGCCGATAGCGATGCCGAGCAGTATACCCGCTCGGAGGCCGAACAGCAGTACGTGGCGCAAAAGCTAAAGCACGCCTCTACCGAACTACTGGTGGTTAACCAGTACGACCGTCTGCTGGTGCTGGTGCCCCCGGTGGTTGATAAACAAGGAACCGCACTGGACGAAGCCTATCGTAAGTTGGGGGTAAAACTGTTCAACCTGGCCAAACAGGAACGAATCGCTACCTGGCAACTGCAAAGCGACGATCAGGAACCTAGCACCCTACTCAATTTGTGCGAAGGCTTACTGCTTTCGGCTTATTCGTTCAACAAATACAAAGCCACCCCGAAGAAAGACGATCAGGCACCCTTCGTACTTAAGGCTGTATCGGTAACGCATCCCCACCTCAAGAAGAGTCATCTCAGCGAACTGCAGAACGTAGTGGAGGCCACCTTTCTGGCCCGTGACCTGGTGAACGAACCGGTAATTACCCTGAACGCTGAACAGCTGAGCCGGGTGTTCAAAAAGGTAGGAAAGGCCAGCAAATTTAAGGTCGAGGTGCTCGACAAAGCCAAGATCAAGTCGCTTAAGATGGGTGGCTTGCTTAGCGTAAACGCGGGCAGCACTGATCCGCCTACCTTTTCGGTGCTGGAGTATAAGCCCTCCAAACCAATAAACAAGCGGCCCTACGTGCTGGTGGGCAAGGGAGTTACCTACGACACCGGTGGGCTAAGTCTGAAACCCTCTACCTCGATGGATACCATGAAATCGGACATGGGTGGGGCGGCCGCCGTGATCGGTGCCTTGCAAGCCGTAGCTACCAACCAACTGCCCGTACATCTGGTGGGCCTGATCCCCGCTACCGACAACCGTCCCAGCGGCAACGCGATCGTGCCGGGCGATGTGATCACTATTTCGGACGGCACCACCGTGGAGGTGCTCAACACCGATGCCGAGGGGCGGCTAATTCTGGCCGATGCCCTGGCGTTTGCCAAGAAGTACGACCCCGAACTGGTGATCGACCTGGCTACCCTTACCGGGGCCGCCGCCGTAGCGGTTGGCAAAGAGGGTATCGTGATGATGGGCACCGCCGACAAAGCCCAGAAGGAGGCCCTGCTGAACGCCGGTGAGCAGTCTTACGAGCGCCTGGTGGAGTTTCCGCTGTGGGATGAGTACCGCGACTACCTAAAGTCTGACATCGCTGATCTGAAAAACATCGGAGGGCGCATGGCCGGAGCCATCACCGCCGGCATGTTCCTGAAGCACTTTACCGACTACCCCTGGATTCACCTGGATATAGCTGGAGTGGCCTTCCTGGATAGCGCCGACGGCTACCGGGGTAAAAATGGAACCGGGGCCGGAGTACGGCTATTGTACCAGTTCTTCCGCAACCTGACTTCCTCATGAGCGATCCCGCCGCAGAAGCGGGTACGCCACCCGCCAAAAAGGACAAACGAGCAACCCAGCCGCCGCTGGTCGGCATTAGCATCGGCGACGTGAACGGCATTGGTCCGGAAGTTACCATTAAGGCGCTGAACGACAAGCGCATGCTGGGCTTGATGACCCCGGTGGTGTTCGCGTCGGCCAAGGTGATTTCATTCTATCGCAAGCAGTGCAACCTGGATCGTTTTGATTTTATGACCGTGAAGGGCACCCACGATATTGCCTACGGCAAGGTGAACGTGATTAACTGCTGGGACGAACCGGTGCCTCTGGAACCGGGCCAGATAACGCCCGCGGGGGGAAATGCTGCCTGGCTATCGCTCAAGGCAGCTACCGAACAACTGAAGACCGGCGCACTTGATGCGCTGGTAACCGCTCCGATCAACAAGGACAACATTCAGAATCCGGAATTTACCTACGCGGGGCACACTGAGTTCTTTGCCAAAACTTTTGAGGTTGCCGACAATCTTATGTTCCTGGTGCACCGTAACCTGCGGGTGGGGGTGGTAACCGGACACGTGCCCTTGCACCAGGTGAGCATCCAACTCACGCGCGACAAGGTGCGCAAAAAGATCCGGCTGATGGAGCAATCACTGCGGCAGGACTTTAGCATCCGCAAGCCCAGTATCGCGGTGCTGGGGATCAACCCGCACGCGGGCGAGAACGGACTGCTGGGCTCGGAAGAAACGGACATCATCCAGCCCGTAATTGATGAGCTAAAGAAGAAGGGCCTACTGGTGTTTGGGCCGTATCCTTCGGACGGATTCTTCGGCACGTTTTCGCACCAAAAGTTTGATGGCGTATTAGCGATGTACCACGACCAGGGGCTGATTCCCTTCAAGACGCTCGCCTTCGACGAAGGGGTAAATTTTACGGCCGGTCTGCCGGTGGTACGCACCTCACCCGACCACGGCACCGCCTTCGACATCGCCGGAACCAACCAGGCCAGTGCCACTTCCATGCGAGAAGCACTCTATTTAGCCTGCGACGTGCTCAAGCACCGTCGCTTAAATACCCCCGACGAGTAATTGCCTCCCAGAAGACCGCGGGATGTTCGCCCGTGTTCCGCTAACTTTGCCCGCCTATGCGAACGATCGTTCTGGTTTAAATACGCGGGCACGTCCCCGACTTTATGGACATGCGCATCGGTGCGCGCTGGTAAGGGCAATCTGATTTCATGAGCAAAAATTCTTATGGCTCGTGTCGACACGAGCCATAGAATTAGAACACCCTTTAATAATTAATCCTGGTTGCTGCGTCCTTGGCGGCGGCATCGTTCGCTACAGTATACCACTTCATCCCAGTTGCTTGCCCACTTCTTCCTCCAGGCAAACGGCCGCTGGCACACCGGACACACTTTAGTAGGGAGGTCACCTTTCTTACGATGCTTCACAGGGCTAGATACTAAATATAAATAGTAGCGGTTGGCAACTAAAGGCTCCCGTTTCCGGTATCCGTTATTCAAACAACAAGTACAGCGTAACCGTATTCGTCACCACGCGGTTGAGTGGATCGCTGTAGCGATTCTGCTTGTCGCCCAGCACGTTGGTGAGGCCGCGGGAGAAGCGCACTTCGGGAGCGAATTTAAATAAGGGGAAGTAGCAGTCTAGTCCAAATCCCAGTTGTAGCGATAGGTTCGAGCCGGTAATTGGTAAGCGCACCTCTTCGTCGTCACGGTTCTTCTTACCGGTGGCCTCGATGCCGTATTCTACGCCGCCGATCAGGTAAACGCGGTTGTTGCCCCGCCGCACCGACTTGTACTTAAAAAGCAGGGGAAACTCAACGTAGGTCGACTCCAGAAGCTGTTGGTCGACCGTTGCTCGCCCGCGGTTGGCGTAGTTATAGTCCAGGGCGTGCTCATAGAACACCACCTCGGGCATCACGCGCACGTCTAGGTAGTCGGCCAGCCGGAAGTTGGCGATCAGGCCCAGCGAGAAACCAAACGAGTTGCCCGGCATCACCGAATGCAGCGAATCACCTCCGGCTAGAAATTGATCGTCGTATCGGATGCGGTAGCTAGAAGAGTGCACGCCAATGGAAAAGCCGTAGTGCAGCCAGCGGTTATCGTAGTTGGGCAGGTTGTCTGCCTGGTGCGCCGTTCTGCGGTCTTTGCGCGAACCTTGCGCCGACACGGTAGCTGCTACTCCGAACAGAAGAAAAGCTATAATCAGGCTTTTTTGCCCCAGTAGATAGAGCTGATACCGAAGGTGAGAGTTTTGCATTGCGTTTGGGTGTACCCCACCTGCCGCATCACGCGTAAAAACGCCTCCCCATCGGGAAACGCTTGCACCGACGCGGGTAAGTAGGTGTAGGCGGATTGGTCTTTAGAGATAAGCTTGCCAATCAGAGGCAAAATATTCTTAAAGTAGAAGTTATACAACTGCTTAAACGGAAACCCCTGGGGTTTGGAAAACTCCAGCACCACGGTGGTGCCGCCGGGCTTCAGCACGCGGTGCATATCGGCCAGTCCCTGTTCCAAGTGCTCGAAGTTCCTCACTCCAAAAGCAACGATGATGGCATCAAAGATATTATCCTCGAAGGGCAATCTCTCCGAGTCGCCCAGCTTCATTTCGATTTTGTCGGTGAGTCCCCGCCGCTTCATTTTCTCGCGGCCCACCGCCAGCATACCCTCCGAAATATCCACCCCAATCACTTTTTCGGGTTTCAGGGCCAGGGCCTCGATGGCGAAATCGCCCGTGCCGGTGGCGATGTCGAGGATCAGTTTCGGTTTTTCGGGTTTCAGTAGTTTGATGGCCTGCTTGCGCCAGTAGATATCGATGCCCAGACTGAGCAGGTGGTTCAGCAGATCGTAGCGCTTACTGATGTTGTTGAACATCTGCGCTACCTGTTCGGTTTTGGTGCCTTGCTGGTCTTTGTAGGGAACGACGGCCATGGTTCAGGGTAAAGGTAAAAGTATCCCTACCCAACGTCCGGTGCCAAAAATAGTTCGCCATTGATCACCTGATAGCGCGCGTTTCTAACGCCTGATCTACCCCACCCACACCGTCTTCTGATTGGTGAACTCCCGAATGCCCAGGTAAGACAGCTCGCGTCCGTATCCCGACCGCTTCACGCCGCCGAAGGGCACCGCGGGGTGCGAGGCCATCATCGTATTCACGTATACCGCGCCTGCGTCTACCCGCTGGGCCAGCGCTTTCCCTTTTTCCACATCTTGCGTCCACACCGAACCACCCAGTCCGTAGGGCGAGTCGTTGGCCAGTTGCACCGCCTCATCTTCGTTGGCCACCGTAAACACCGAAGCCACCGGCCCAAACAGCTCTTCGGCGTAGGCGGGCGATCCTTTCGGCACGTCGGTGAGCACCGTAGCGTTGAAGAACGCCCCCGCCCGGTCGGGACGATCACCGCCGAGCAATACTTTGGCACCCTGGCCCACCGTATCGCGTACCTGCCGCAGCAGTTCGTTGGCCAGGTCTTCGCGGGCCATCGGGCCGTAGTCGGTGGCGGGATCGTTCGGATCGCCCGGTTGCAAGTTGCCCAGGCGCTCCACCAGCCCGTCGGTAAATTCCTCAGCTACCTCACGCAGCACGATGAAGCGCTTGGCCGCAATGCAGCTCTGTCCGCCGTTCAGCATGCGCGACTGCACCGCAGCGGCCACCGCCTGGTTGAGGTCAGCGTCGGGCAGCACGATGAACGGGTCGCTGCCGCCCAGCTCGAGCACCGTTTTCTTGAGTTGCTCGCCCGCCTTTTGTGCTACCGCACTACCCGCCCGTTCGCTACCGGTAAGCGTAGCGGCCCGCACCCGTGGGTCTTCTAGTAGGGTGGCTACCTGTTCGTTGCTGATGAAGAGGTTTTGGAAAGCCCCTTCCGGGAAACCCGCCTCGCGGAACACCTCCTCCAGCGCCAGGGCGCACTGCGGCACGTTGGGAGCGTGCTTGAGCAAGCCCACGTTGCCCGCCATCAGGTTGGGCGCGGCAAAGCGAATCGCCTGCCAGAAGGGGAAGTTCCAGGGCATCACGGCCAGCACCGCGCCGATGGGTTCGTAGGCCAAGTAGGCTTCGCCCTGCT
>JBASAY010000111.1:0-9925 GCA_049650865.1 Tunicatimonas sp. | reverse complement strand
TAGGCGACTTATTTTCTTTGTCTTTTTGCGGACCTTCAAACGGCGAAAGAGGGGCCGAAGCGCTGTCGTTGTTGTAGCAGTGGCCGATGATATAGTCGGGTACGCAGTCATTTTTCTCGCCAAAGGTCAGCATCTCGTCAATCCACTCACCCCGAGCGGTAGATGGGCCGCCAATGCGCAGAGCGGGGTCAACGGTCTTGATTGTGTCGTGCAAAATCCGGTATAATCGCCAGTAGCCTTCTTGTCCGCCCGTCCAGAAACCATCTAGGTTAGGCTCGTTCCACGCCTCGAAGTACCAGGTCTTGAGGGTTTCTACGCCGTAGCGGTCGGCTAGCGCACGCACGAAGTCTTTGATAAACCGTTCCCACTGCTTCCAATCCTGAGGTGGGGTGATATTATTACGGGTTTGAAACGTAGTTTTGTCACCGGAGGCAAGTTCAGTAGGCGTAAAGCAAGGGGTAACGACCGGTTTTCATGCCTTGGGCAATCAATGTATCGTAGATATAGAAGGGACTGCGCCAGTTGGCCCGCGTGTTCTCCCGTTTCTCTGCGTTAAGGTAGTTGGCGGGATCGCGAGAGAGGGCGTACAGGTCATCATCAAACACTCCAACCGCCCGCACGTGTTGCAGAGCAATTTCGTCGTGGCACATCTCCAGTTGCTCCTGCATATCGCCGCGCATGATCCACCGCAGTTGGTCTACGTTGCCCAATCCGGCCCAGGTATGCCTCAGTGGGTTCCCCGCCTCTTGCCAGCGGGGACGAATCTCAATTGATTGATTATCAGCCTGATAGTGAGCTGATGCCAGATGGGGGGCCAAGGCTAGGCCAACTCCGGCGGCACCCGTATTTCTAATCCATTTTCTTCGGTGCATGGTGGGTGATTATACGTATTGTGTGATACATCCGTAGCGCTTCCTTTGAACCGCTGTGAAAAAAATGTAGCACTTGTTTTATTTGGATAAAGATATAACCCCACCCAACTACGGCCTTAGAAAGTGACCGTAGTGAGCGGGTGATTATTACACTGAGCTTCTGTATTGACTATTGAATAGCTTTTGGCTAAACTTCTTTATTCGTCTATGTTAGGGTTGGTGTCAATGGCCCGCTGCGGAATGGGCAGGAACCGGTCGGCCTCGGTGATGACAGTAGTAATTTCATAATCAAAGTTACGCTGGTTCACCTCCTGGGCCAGTTCGCCCCAGCGCACCAGATCGTGGAAGCGTTTGCCCTCGTAGAAAAACTCCACAAATCGTTCTTCCTTGATCGCTTCCCGAATTTCGTCCTGCCCGCCACCGGTCAGGGGGGCTAAGTTAGCCCGCTCTCGCAGCAGGTTAACCGTCTGGTCCAGCACATCCTGACCCGCTACTCCCTGCTCGTTCACCGCCTCGGCGTACATTAGCAACACGTCGGCGTAGCGATAAACCGGCCAGGGGTTGCTAGACCAGCGAAACCGTTGTCGGTCGTTGTCAGTGGGATACTTGATGCAAAAGTAAGGAGGCGCTTGGTTAAAGAGCTGCCCTTCGTAAGCTCCACCCGCAACGGTGTCAGCGGCAGGATTAATGACCGACTCGGCTCCGCTGCCCAGCACGTAAGTTTTCGGAAACATATACGCTACTCGAGCGTCAGCAGTGTCTAAAGCGTCGTATACGCTCTCGTGTACTTCAAAGAATCCCGAACCCGTCCGTCCCGAAGATGCCGAATAGGGCTGTATCAGTCCGCGGGGCCAGGCATAGTCGGCAAACCGGCTGCCCGGATCCACGTCAGGGGCAAACTTCACCTCAAAGATACTTTCGGCACCAGGAGCTGAGTTCGATTCATACTGCAGGTCGATGGAGAACGCATCGGCATAGTCATCCCACAGGGCGTGTTGCCCGCTGTTGATTACCTGCTGGGCGTACCTGGCTGATTCGGAGTAGTTGCCCAGGGTTAAGTAAACGTCTGCCAGCAGCGTTTGCGCCGCCGTGAGCGCCACCCGCCCCTGGTTGTCGTCTTCCACCGGTAAGATGATGGACGGATCGACCTCGCCGTTGGCATACTTGGCATCTTCAATAATCTGCTCGTAAATCTGCTCCACCGTTCCGGGCTTCAGATCCAGAGCCTCATCGTACGTTGTCGGGGACACGGTAACCAGAGGAACTTCGCCCCACAGTCGCACCAGGCTAAAGTAGTAGAAAGCCCGCAGAAAGTGCGCCTCAGCAATAGTGCGCGACTTAACTGCTGCCGAAGCATCGCTGGCTTGGGGGCCCTTCTCAATTAGCACGTTGGCGTTGTTGATGCCTCTGTAGTGCTGCTGCCAATAGTTTTGGATGAACCCGTTGTCGGAAGTATACGTATAGGTCGCTAGCTCCAACCGAGTACCGCTACGCCGGGTTTTGCCCAGCATCATGGCGTCCGCCCGAAGTTCTAGGGGAAACATCAGTCGGCCGCGTCGAAACATCCAATCGTTGGATAAGATTGAATAGACTCCGGCCGCCGCTTGGGTTAAATCACCGCCGGAATTATAGACTTGGTCCACCGTGACTTCGTCCAGTGGCTTAAGATCTAGGTACTCATCGCACGAAGCGGCTCCCAGCGTGAGGATCAGCGCCAGGGCAGCGATTGCTTTTTTGTGATAATATCTCATGATTAATGGGGTTGTAAGTGTCAAAAGGTTACGTTAAGACCCACGGTTGCACTGCGAACCAGCGGATAGGCATTTTCTAAGGCGCCTGCTTCCGGGTCGCCGATGCTGAAATCAGTAAGCGTTATCAGATTTTGTCCGGACACAGAAACTCGTATTCCTTGCAGTCCGATGCGCGCCACCGCCGCCGTAGGCAGCGAGTAAGCCAGCGTCACGTTTTTTAGCCGCACGAAAGAGGCATCTTCCACGTAGTAGTCATTAACATTAGATCCGGGAGGGGCGCCTACCCTATTTCCTTGCGTAGCCCGCTGCACTTCGGTGTTCGTATTCTGGGGCGTCCAGCGATCCAGCACGCGTACCGACGCATTTTCTCCTCCGCTGGTGTTTTCAATAGCCGCCAACAAGCGGTTGTATTTCATCATACCCCCGAGCCCCTGGATAAACACGTTGAGCGACAGTCCTTTGTAAGAAAAGGTGTTGTTAAATCCGTAGGAGGATATCGGAAGGGACGATCCCAGCACAATCCGGTCTAGCTCGTTCACCGCCTGGGCTGTATCCTGGTTAACAAAGCGCCGGTCACCGGGTGCGGCTCCTTCCATGCCGCCGGTTACCACGTCTTCGCCTTCTTGCCACAAGCCGTTGGTCTGGTAGCCATAAATTGAACCTAGCGAGAGTCCGGGACGAAGGATAGAAGTTCCGTTGTTACCATCGTTGGTATTAATAATCTCATCGGCCACTCCGTCGAGCGCCACCACTTCGTTGTTATTGCGGGAGTAGTTGATGGCAGCGCGCCACTTAAAGGCAGCGTCTACCACGTAGCCCGCCAGTTCCACTTCCCAGCCCCGGTTCTGCACCTCACCGATATTGATCAGAATGTTGCTTTGGCCGCTACTCTGCGGAATCGGCGTGTCTAGCAGCAGATCGGAAGTGAGCTTATCGTACACGTTGGCCGACAGCGTGATGCGATCGCTAAACAGCCCGGCATCCACTCCCAGGTTGATCTGCCGAGAGCTTTCCCAACCCAAGTTGAGGTTAGAGATATTGGCGGGCTCGATACCCGGAAACAACGCATCGTTGAGCACCGCCCGTGTTCCCCGAATGCGCGACAGATAGGCGAAGTTGTTGTTGTTGGTATTTTGGTTGCCCGTCACTCCCCAACCGGCCCGCAACTTCAGAAAGCTTACGGTCGGCGATTCGCCGAAGAAGGCCTCGTTGCTGATGATCCACCCCACGGAGGCTGAGGGAAAAAATCCCCAACGGTTAGCGGGACCAAAGCGCGATGAGCCGTCGTAGCGGGCCGAGGCGGTGATCAGGTAGCGATTGCTAAACTCATAGTTGACCCGCCCCAAGAAAGAGGCTAACCGCCACTGGAAGGCACTCGGATACTTATCATTGTCGATGCGGGTATCCCCGTCGTAGTTGAATTTACCGGTGACGTCGCTCACTTGTTCGGCCAGGGTTTGCAGCCGTTCGTAGCGGAAGTTTTCGGACGACTGCACCAGGGTGGCCGTGATGTTATGCTGGTCGAAGCTTTTCTGGAAATTCAGCTGATTCTGCACCGACAGGTGCGACGTGTTAGAAAATTCGTTGAGCGCCCGGTTGGTAGAGATGGCCGTGTTGGGAATAAAGAAATTGGTGCGCCCGTTGATAATGTCGGCCCCTACCGTGGTGCGAAACCGCAGGTTGTCAGTAAATGCTACCTCGGCAAATACCGAACCCAGCACCCGATCGGTGATCGCGTAATTCTCTACTTGGTCGGCAAAGAAGACGGGATTATCCTGGGCATCAATATTAGCATTTTGCAGGTCGTAATCGTACTCTTCCTCGATCATATCGGTGTTCTCGAACCACTCATCGTTGATCCGAACCGGACCGATGGGCAGCATCTCGTAGGTGGATCCGATAAAGTTATTGCCGGTGTTGTTCTGATTAGTTCGCGACAGGGTGGCATTAATGCCCACGCGAAACCAATCGGTGGCCTGCTGCTCCAGGTTTAACCGGCCCGAATAACGCTGCAAGTCCGTTCCTAGCAACACCCCTTCCTGATCAAAGTAGCCCAGCGAAAGGGCGTAGGTAGTTTTATCGTTGCCACCCCGAGCCGACAGGTTATGGTTCTGAACGGTAGCCACCCGGTACATCTCGTCCACCCAATCGGTATCAAAGGGCGGCACTTGTCCGTTGAATACCGCATCTTCTCCGGCGTTGATCCGTGCCTCGTCGTTGAGCGCCACAAACTGCGCCGCGTTGAGCAACTCCGGCAGTCGCGTGGCTTCCTGCACTCCGTAGGAGGTAGACAGCTCCAGGGTGCCGCCCCCCGATTTTCCTCGCTTGGTAGTGATCAGCACTACGCCGTTGGCTCCCCGGGCTCCGTAGATAGCCGCCGCCGAAGCGTCTTTAAGCACCTCAATCGACTCGATATCTTGCGGATTGATCTGGCTTAGCGGGCTTACCGAAGGGTTGCTGCCCGCGAAGCGAGTACTGCGGGTAGTTAACCGCTCCTGGTCATCATTGGCAATCGGGATGCCGTCTACCACGTACAAGGGTTCGCTGCTACCATTGATAGAGCCCGTGCCCCGCACGCGAACGCTAATGCCCCCGCCGGGAGCGTTAGACGACTGACTTACGGTAACCCCGGCCGCCTGTCCCTGCAGTAGTTCTTCTACCGACGTAGTCACCGCCCGATTCACGTCTTCGGCTTTTACCGAAGAAATTGCCCCGGTAATGTCACTCTTTTTCTGCGTTCCGTAGCCCACCACCACCACTTCGCTTAGCGATTGGATATCAGGGGCCAAGGCGAGGTTGATCACCGCTTGGTTGCCGATGGCCACCTCCTCGCTGGTGTAACCTACGGATGAAAAAACCAGCGTTTCAGCATCATCCGGGGCGGTGAGGCGGTAGTTACCGTCAATGTCGGTGACTGTGCCTACTGTGGTGCCCTTCACTAACACGTTCACTCCCGGCAGAGTCTCACTCGTAGATATATCCGTGACTTGGCCGGTGATGGTTTTCTCTACGGCGCGCTGACTTATATTGCTAGTCCATTGCTCAGAAAGCAACGGAGTGGGCGGAAGCAGTTGGTTCAGCCTTTTCGGCGCATTGACCGGCACTTTGGAGACCTCCCGATTCTGAGACTTGATCACGTAGTAGTCCGCGCGGATCTTCTTATACCGAAGCGAAAGCGGGGCCAGCAGCCCTTGCAGCGTTTCTTCCAGATTGTTGCCCTTCGTTGCGCTCTCTGGCACCCGGAGGTCATCAACCAAATCCAGGTCGTAAAGAAAACGTACGGCATACTGGGTTTCCAGATTTTGCAGGGCCTGACCCAGTGAGGTTTGATCTTTAACGTCCTGCCTCAGTGGCTCGGTCGCGGTGGCCAGCGCGAACTGTTGGGCGCAAAGGGGCGGTGCCAGTCCGACCGTGCCAGCCAGTAAGCAGCCCACCACAAACGAAAGGGGGTAGCGGTGTAGAATACGTTGCATAGAAAATTTAATTTAGTTGAGAGAATTTTTTAGTCTATAATAATCTGCTTTCCCTGTTGGGTGATGCGAAGGTCAAAGGCTTCGGACAGACCCTCTAGCAAAATGGTGAGGTCTTCGGCAGCGACACTTCCCTGAAAACGTTTGCTGCGCAGCGATTCGTCCCGAATGACCACCGAGTAGCCGTACGTTTCTTCAATGATGCGGGCAATCTCCACCAGGGTTGTCCCCTCGAAGTCGAGCCGTTGCTCCGTCCAGGCCAGGTAGGTTTCCGGATTCACCGCTTCTTTTTCCAGTGTCTGATCCTGCTCCCGCAGGGTGACGCGCTCGCCGGGTCGCATGGTCAGCGTATCGGGGTAATTTGGCCGATGAAGGCGCACTTTACCGGATTTGAGCACGACCGAGGTTTGTTCGGACCACTGGCGGACGTTAAACTCGGTGCCTAGTACTTCCACGTTGAGCGCGTTGGCGTGGACCGTAAACTTGCGGTACTCATTAAAAGATGTTAGAGAGCGGTCTTGCTGCGACACGTTCCGTCTCTTTACGTGGAAGAAAGCCTCGCCTTCTAGCCAGACCTCCCGGTCGCTCGTCCAGTCGGCGGCCAGGGTAAGGGTGGAGTTTCCGTTGAGCACCACGGTGGAGCTATCCGGCAGCAGCACGGTTTTGGTCTCACCGTAGCCGGTAGTATAGGTGACCGGTTGCTCCAGCCACGCGTACCACAGGCTGACCGACAGCAGCAGCAGGGCCACCGAAGCGGCTACTTTCCAAGCGAGCCGGGAGGGACGGCCGGGAAGGCGGGTTTGCAGACGTCGGTAGATCCGTTCGGAAGCAGAGGCGTCGATCGGAGAGAAACGGTACTCCCGATGCGCTTCTTCCGAGAGTAGTTCTTTTAGGGCTTGTTCTCCTTCCGGGGTGGCCACGTAGCGCAGCACCTGCGTGAGTTCGTCGGGAGTGCAGGTGTCGGCGAGGTACTTGCGGAGCAGTTGGTTGGGGTTCATGAGGCGGCGTTCTATTGGTAATACCAATGAGAAAGCCGGAAGGCAGGCTCCCGATGAAAAAAAAGTTTAACAAAGTACGCAAGCTATTCCGGATCAGTAGTCTGGGGATTGGGGAGCGCAGACGAATAAAGATAATCCGCCGCGGCGGCGGCCTTCGCAAGGCATCGGAGAGGGAAATGATACGGACCACCCGGAGGTCTGCTTACGTTAGCCAGGGCCAGACAAGGGAGGCAAGCACACTGATGGTGATTTGGGCTTGGGTGCGCAAGTAATGGCGGATGGCTTTTTTGGCCTTGATGATGTGGTCTTTGACGGTTCCCGGAGAGATAGCGAGCAGTTGGGCCGCTTCCTCGTAGCTTTTGCCCTGCAAACGACAGGTCTCGAATACCAGCCGCCGTTGCGGGGGAAGACTGGCAATGGCTTGCTGCGCGTAGTGGAGGTAGTCGTCGTAGATCACCTGTTCTTCGGGCTGACAGTGAGAGGTGGGCAGGTGGTGGGTAATCTCCTGCTTGATCTGGGCTTCTTTATTCGCGCGTTGTAGCAGGGTCAGCAGATGGTTCTTAGCAATGGTGAAGAGATACGATCGGAACGAGCTATCGGTACGCAGGGTAGCACGGTGCTCCCAGATTTTAAGAAACACGTCGTGCACTACTTCTTCAGCCAGGGCAGGTGACTTTACAAAGCGAAGGCTAAAACCGTACAAACGGCCGTGGTAGTCCTCGTAAAGTGTGCGAAAGGCGGTTTGGTCACCCTTGCGTAATGCTTGCACCAGACAGGTCTCTTCCATAGAATAATCACCAAAAGCTGGCCTGAAATATGAGAATATTTCATTGTATAAGCAAAATACGCGATTGGTTTTTATACTATTGGAAAACCAGTGCCAAAGGGTTATGAATCAATATCCTTCCGAATGAGAACGGTGACGAAACCTCGTGAAACGATACCCGGTCGAGCAAAACCAGTGTCGAAACGCCATGAAGCGACACTGGGCAACCACTTCCCGGTCTCGATATACTGCTTTTCGAGACCGGGAACGCTAAGAATGGTGTCGTTGACGTAAGTTTCAAGACCGTTCCGGTGCCGCTGAGTAAGGTCGACGTACGTTTCGTAACCGGGTCGACTATGCCCGGTCATGAAAAGGAGGCATCGGTTACTGGTTTCTGGCCAAAACACCCCACTTCTTCCTTTTTCGCCAATGGATACGAAGTGATTAAAATACCTTGCCGAATACTTTCAACTGGTCATCAATTGCTGAATAGCCCGCTCAGCCTTATCAAAATCGAACGAGGTCAGCACCTGCTTCATCTTGGCGGCGATCTGCTCAGTACAAAGGTTGCCCAGGCTGCCCTCGTGGGTGTGGTTAAATTCCTTTACCGGCGCAAAGGTATTGTCGGCGATCTGCTGCCCCACCGTGCGGTAGGCATCGCGGAAGGGAAGTCCGTTCATCACCTCTCGGTTCACCACCTCTACGCTCGACAGGTAACGGTACTTTTCGTCGTCCAGGATACGCTCGTTTACCCGCAGGTGCCCCAGGGCGTAGTGCATAATACGTAGGCACTGCTTGGTTTGGTTGAGGGCTGGAAACAGACTTTCTTTCAGAATTTGCAGGTCGCGGTGGTAGCCCGAGGTCAGGTTGCCAATCACCAGGCTGATTTCGTTGGGTAGCGCAATCAGCTTGTTGCAGTGGGCCCGCACCAGCTCGAACACGTCGGGGTTCTTCTTGTGGGGCATAATCGACGAGCCGGTGGTGAGTTGGTCAGGAAACGATACGAAACCGAAGTTCTGGCTCATGTACAGGCAGATATCGGCGGCCAGCTTACCTAGGGTAGCGGCTACTGATGACAGGGCGAAGCTCACGGTTTTCTCCACCTTGCCCCGCCCCATCTGGGCGTATACCACGTTGTAGCTCAGCGTGTCGAAGCCCAGCAATTGGGTGGTGAGGGTGCGGTCGAGCGGAAACGAACTGCCGTAGCCCGCGGCCGAGCCCAGCGGATTCTGGTTGGTAACTTTGTAGGCCGCCGCCAACAGTTGCGCATCGTCGGTCAGGCTTTCGGCGTAAGCTCCCAGCCATAACCCGAACGAGGAGGGCATGGCCACCTGGGTGTGGGTGTAGCCGGGCAGCAGCACGTTTTTGTGCTGTTCGCTCAGCGTTTGCAAGCTATCGAAGAGGGTTTGGGTAAGCTCGGTGATTTCTTGCAGTTCGTGGCGCAGAAACAGGCGCAGGTCGAGCAGCACCTGGTCGTTGCGCGAGCGCCCGCTGTGGATCTTCTTGCCAGTGTCGCCCAGCCGCTGGGTGAGCATCAGCTCCACCTGCGAGTGCACATCTTCTACTCCTTCCTCGATCACAAACTTCCCCGCCTCAATCTGCTGGTAGATGCGAATCAGTTCGGGCCGCAACGCTTCAAACTCGTCGTTGGTGAGCAGTCCGATCCGGGCCAGCATCTGCCCGTGGGCGAGCGAGCCCAGCACGTCGTAGGCCGCTAAATGCAAGTCCAGTTCACGGTCTTGCCCCACCGTAAACGCCTCAATGGCGTGGTCAATGGAGGTATTTTCTTTTTGCCAGAGTTTCACAGGGTGGTTGGGCTTATGTAGTGAGTCCCAAAGTTGCCACTTATTCCTCAATTATGCTACTTCCGCCGTAGCGCAATAGACTGCTGCAGTATAAAGTCTAGCGTGTCCAGCGGCAGTTCGTCCGTCGGATCAAGCGGCAGAACCCTGATACGGGCTCGCCCGTCTGCCTGCAACTGCGGATGTTCGATGTGTCGGCCGTCCACCACCCCCAGGTAAGGTTGCTGCGTTTTGCCATTGATCCATAGGTAGACGATGATCTTGCC
>JBASAY010000110.1:0-7208 GCA_049650865.1 Tunicatimonas sp. | reverse complement strand
CGGGTGTAAACTTGTTAACTGTAGTAGATTAGGGTGGTCTGTTGGGTTATTTTGGATAGTTTGCATACTAAAATAGCTCGCAAACCACCCTTTTTGTTCCCATAGTAAATTATCAGAATATCCTCTATTCTTAATATTTGTGTTTTACTCTATCTTAGGGGCACTGATAACATTATCCTAACCTAACTATGCAGAGACTAACCTACCTAATTGCCTTCCTGCTTCTAAGCGTAGGAACCACTAATGCCCAGTCCGACGGAATATCTCAAGATTGGACTGCGTTTTTTCAATCAGCTGACGCATCTTTTGTCAAGCAAAAAATAAAATTTCGGGTGAGTGCTTCGGTCAAAGTGGTATCAAAAGACACTTCGGCCTGGGCGGGAGTCTGGGTGCGCGTGGACAACAAGAACGAAGAAGCAGGTTTCTTTGATAATATGCGCGATCGTAAGATAAAATCCGCTGAATGGCAGACCTACACGGTGGAAGGTGAGATTGATAAAAACTCGGACAAAATCCTCTTTGGAGGCTTAGTGAACAGTAACGGTGAGTTTTACTTTGACGATTTTGAATTCTCAGTGCAGAATGAGCAGGGGGATTTTGAACCGGCTGTGCCAGAAAATGCTGGTTTTGAACAGTTGATAAGTAACAATAAAGTGCCTAATTGGCAAGAAGGAATTCGCTCGGATCGGCCGTTGAGAGTTAAAGGATACTCGATCACTGCTAGCGATGATCATGCGGAAGGAGCTCAATCGCTGTTAATTACCGGGGAGGGCATCGAGGAAGACACTACCAACCTGATCGGACCAGTAAACGGATTTAGTCCTCAAATCGGAACCTTAGTCACGATGCTTAACAATCTTAGCCATCGGGTAGCGTACATTGTTCATGCGTTAGACCAGCAGCAGACTGATTTTCTGCTGGACGAGAATGCTAATTCTATTGGAGCTTTGGTGATGCATTTAGCAGCGGCTGAAGCTTACTATCAGGTGTATACCTTTGAGGACCGAGGATTTAACGACGAGGAGAAGAAAAAATGGCAAGTAGCCCTGAGCCTAGGGGATGAGGCCCGCAAGCAATTTAGGGGGAAGCCCATTGAGCATTACTTAGCCATCTACCAAGAGGTGCGGCAGAAAACGATTGATGAACTACGCAAGCGCGACGATGCTTGGCTCGCCCAAACGCAACCAGGCTCTGGTGTAAACCATCATTTTAGGTGGTTCCACGTAATGGAGCACCAGTCGAGCCACTTAGGACAGATTCTAATGCTCAAAAAGAGGTTTCCGCAAGATGATGAAGTAGCTAAGCAGTCGATTGATACCGACTACTGAGTTGTTTAGGTAGTATACGCCCTAACCATCTCTGTCCGAGCCCGCGCTACTTACGAGCAAACCTAGTTCGCCGATGTACTGGGTGTAGACCGTCCGCTTCAGTGCGCTGGTACTTTTCAATGAACGCGGGACCTTCTCCGTGACGATACTGATTGCTACGGGGCACTACATCTGAAAAGTGGTCGCCGCATTAGGTGGCGGTTTCTATTGCCGAGTGCGGGCCCTGCATCACTTCGCGCCGTACCGGTTGGATTAATTGCTCCGCGTACTGCTGACTCTGCGTCATCTCCTTCTCCAATTGACTGAGCTTGTCTAACAGACCTTTGAACGATTCTGCCGAGCGTGGCTTTAGGATACTTACTAACTTGGAGACTAGACGTTAGTGAGGAGTTGCTTGTGGTTTGATAGCCGTATTTAAGCCTGTTTGTTTGTGAAAATGTTTGCAAACAAAAAAAGCACTTACAATTTATCGTAAGTGCCTGATTATCAATGTGACCTTGACAGGATTCAAACCTGTAACCTCCTGATCCGTAGTCAGGTGCTCTATTCAGTTGAGCTACAAGGCCATCTAATAAGGGGGCAAATATACGTAATAAATCAACCACCGGCCAAGCCCGCCCCGCGAAAATTATTCGTCCCCTTCGGGATTCACCGCTACCTCCCGCGTCACTACGCGCACCGAATCATCCTTCGGTTTGATGCTCTCGCCCATCTGCGCGGCGAACACCTGCGTAAACATGGCCCCAATAAGTATCAGTATAGAAGTATAAAACACCCACACCAGCAAACCCGCCAGCGACCCGGCCGCGCCGTAAATTGTAGTAAGACTGGTGTTCATCAGCAACACGCCAATCAGGTACTTGCCTACCGTGAATAGTACTCCCGTTACCAGCGCTCCCACTGCTGCCTCGCGCCACCGAACGTGGGCGTCGGGTAGGTACTTAAACAGCAGCGCAAAAGTAAGTGAGGCCACCCCCCACGACACCAGATAGTCGGCCGTTTCGTTGATGTAGTCCGCAATCCCAATCAAATTCTCCGTGGTAAACTCGTTAATATAGTTTAGCACCACCTGAAACGACAAGGTGACCAGCAACAGCAGACTCAGCAGAAAAATCAGCAGCAACGACCGTAACCCGTCGGTAATAAACTTAAGCCACCCTTGCTTCGGCTTGGGTTTTACCCCCCAAATGGCGTTGAGCGCCTTCTTTAAAAAGCTAAAGATCACCGTAGCGCTTAGCAGCAAAAACACCACACTGATCAGGTCGGTGAGCGGCTCAGAATGGCCCACCGCCCGCTCATCGATGATCTCCTGAATCTGCTCAGTGCTGGTGGTGCCCACCAGCGACTCCACCTTATCCGACAGTTCGATCCTGGTATCGCGTTCGCCCAAAATAGGGCTGCCAATCTGGATGATAATGATGAGCACCGAGGGCAACGAAAACAGGGTCAGAAAAGCAATGGCTGCCGCATAGATCACCGGGTCATGCTCCCGGTACTTCAGGTATGTTCCCTTGATTAATGCGCCTATCTTCTTCAAAACACTGGTGGGTTGGCTGCTTCTTCAACGCTTTTCTTCTGCATTTTGTGCATACTTTAGAAGATTACAGAAAATCCACGTCTTCTCCTTCTCCCAGCGGCATCTTCATCAGTCTTTCCAGGGCCCGCTCGGCCGTTACCCCCTCAAACAGCAGGCGGTACAGCATGCGCGTGATGGGTGCCGCCACGCGGTAGTGATCGGCCATGAGTTTCACCACGCGGGTGGTGTTCACTCCTTCGGCCACCTCCTCGGTATCTTCAATTATTTCATCAAGGGTTTCACCCTGTGCCAGGCGGTAGCCTACCGTAAAGTTACGGCTGTGCTTACTGAAGCAGGTCGCCACCAGATCACCCACTCCGGCTAATCCCATAAACGACTCCGAGTCGCCGCCGAAGGCTTTGCCCAGGTAGATCATCTCGGCCAGCCCCCGGCTCACCAGCAGGGCACGCGCGTTCTCACCGAGTCCTAGTCCGCTGAGCACCCCCGACGCGATGGCGATGATGTTCTTGAGCACCCCGCACAGCTCGATGCCGATCAGATCAGCGTTGCCGTACACCTGGAAACGGTCGTTGCGCAGCAGTTCCTGCCCGGTGTCGATCACCTCGTCGAAGCGACTGGCCACCACGGTAGCCGCCGGTTGGTGCTCGCCCAGCTCGCGGGCTAGGTTCGGACCTGCCAGGCAGCCGATGCGCACCACCACGGTTTCTTCGCGGATCACCTCACTCATAGTGCGCACCTGCTCGCGCGTAAGCGGGTCGGCGGCAGGGTCGCGCACGTCGAGCCCCTTGGTGCCGTGGATCAGCAGGTGCGAGGGCCGCAGGTGCGGACTCAGCGCGCGCATGGTTTGGCGAAAGCCCGACGAGGCCACAATGGGAAACAGCACCCGGCAGGCGGCCACCTTGGTAAGTTCGTTGGTGGGCGTCACGTTGGGGTGCAGCGCGTAACCGGCGCTGCGGCGGTCGGTGTGCATGGCCGCTACCACCTCGGGCCGCCGCGCGTAGAGCAGCACCGGGGCATTCTCGGCCAACAGGTTGGCTACCACCGTGCCGAAGCTGCCCGCGCCTACTACCCCCACAGATTCGTGTTCAGACTTCAAGGGGCACGTTGGTTGGGGGTTTAACAAAAGCTGCCAGGTCGTAGCCTTCCAGCCGATTGTGGTAGTAATACAGGGTGTTCAGGTTGGCGGTGGTGATGTTTCCGGCTTTATCCCTAAGCAGGGGCCGTTGCGCGTGGTACAAACCCACGTTGCTCAGGCCGTGCTCAATCACTTCGTCCAGGCCTTCTTCCAGGTGGGGGGCTACTTCAAGCTTGCTCTGCGCTCGTAGTTGAAACACCGCTTCGCGCAACCGGTCGCACACCGCCCGAAACTGGGGGTAGGGAATGATAAGGTCTTCTTCGGGTAGGCGGAGCAGGTTATACAGGTCTAGAGAGCGGTGCTGCTGCCGGATGATCTCAAAGGCGGCGAAGGCCACCAAATGGCTGGAGAACACGCGGTTGATACGGTAGTAGGAGCGCAGCACCGCCTGCCCGAGCATCCGGGTATACTCACTCTCGCGCTGCTCGTCGCGCCGAATGCTGCCCTCGGTGCAGAAGTACTCGCGCATACTAATCACGTTGCCCTGCCGATCCAGACTGTGCCCCTCTTCGTCTACCGGATTGCCCAGCAGGTCCATGGCGGTGCCGATACTCACCGAAATATCCGAGCCCTGGGTGAAGAACTTGAGCAGAAAGCGGGTAATCTTGTAGGAGGTAGCCGCTTCGTCAGTGTCTACGTAGTAGCGCTCTTGTCCTTCCCGCTTCAGGTGCTCCTGGATAAGACTGGGGGCTTCCAGCACGAAGTGGTAGTTAAG
This sequence comes from Tunicatimonas sp., assembly GCA_049650865.1. Taxonomy (GTDB): domain Bacteria; phylum Bacteroidota; class Bacteroidia; order Cytophagales; family Cyclobacteriaceae; genus Tunicatimonas. The sequence goes on along the minus strand of JBASAY010000110.1, from coordinate 2,493 downwards.
CACCACCGGCACCACAAAGATTTTCTCGGCCGGTTGGCCCGTCCGTTCGCTGCGGGCGTAGTTAACGCGCTGGGCTTCCATGGCGGTGCCCAACAGTCCGAGTTTGAGTCGATCCTCGAGGCCGCCCGACCGTGAGCGGGTGCCCCCCGGAAAGAACAGGCTGTGAATGCCCCACTGCAGCGCCAGGTTAGAGTACGCCTTCAGGGTGTTGATGTAGATATCGTTCTTCTTACGCCGGTCTACCTTGTAGGTACCCAGGCTGTTCATAAAGTAAGCGAAGATGCCGATGTTGAAGAGGTTGAGCCCGGCCCCGTAGATAAAGGGCGGCAAGCCCAGCTCGTGGATCACCCAGCCGATCAGGATAGAATCCAGGTTGCTGAAGTGGGTGGGCACCATCACGATGGTGCCCCGCTGGGCCAGGTTGCGCAGCTGGTCGATCTCGCCCACGATGTGTATCTTATCGCGCAGGGTGTAGCGGTTGCTGTAGAACGACTCGAGCCCCTTTACGCGCGAAGCGTTGAGCAGACGCGAGAAACCAAACGTTACAATGGTGCGGGCCAGCTGGTAGCGCGACGGGCGGAAGTTACTGGCGATTTCGTTAGCGTAGCGGGCGGTGATTTCGTGCAGGATATCCTCGGCCTCTTGCGAGAGCCGCGGACCCTCGGGTTCTTCCTGCGATAGGTTCACCAGGCGGCGCTTCACCTTCTTCCAGAAGGCCTCTTCATCGTCGGGGTCCACCGCCCATGGCTCCTGGCGGATGCGAAGCCGCTCTTTGTAGAGCGTAGCCTCCAACTCATCGATAAGCGCCTCGGCGGTAGCGGCCTGCTCGGTAATCTTTACGATGCTCATCCGGATTACCTCCTCCACAAACTCCTTTCGCCGCTTGCTCAGGCGGACCACCGGCCACTCTTTGCGCTGGGCCAGAATAGGTTCGTAACCGTTTTGGGTTGTTTTGGGGGCGCTCATTGGTGCAATCTACGTTATTAACACCAAAAGCTGACTATTGTGTTTAATCGGTTTTTTTGCTGCTCAGGGCATCTGCTCCTTTGTATCAACCTTCACGCGGTTCTTGCGTAAGAGCATCTAAAGCTATTCTATCAACTTAACCGAATATTTCTATGGCCCAGGTCACCCTAAAAGGCACCCCCTTCGCGATTAAAGGCGATATCCCCAGCAGCGGCTCGGCAGCTGACTTCTCATTTGTGAAAGACGATCTAAGCGAAGGCAAGCTCTCCGACTTTGATGCGGTGAAGGTACTCATTGCTGTGCCCAGCCTCGATACCGGAGTGTGCCAAACCGAAACCCGCAAGTTTAACGAGCAACTGGGCAAACGCTCGGGCGTGACCGGCATCGTGGTGTCGCGCGACCTGCCCTTCGCCATGAAGCGCTTCTGCGAAACCGGTGGAGTGGCCAATATCGTAACGGCCTCTGATTTTCGCGATGGCGACTTTGTGGAGAAGTACAACACCAAAATTACCGAAGGACCATTCGCGGGGCTATCGGCCCGGGCGGTGTTCGTAGTGGATAAGAACAACGAGATTGTCTATTCGGAGCTAGTACAGGAGGTAGGCGACGAGCCGGATTACGATAAGGTGATGGCCAAAGTGGATGAATTAGGATAATGAGTTATGAGGATGCGGAAGGCGAGTGCTTTTGCGGATGCTTTTTTCTTTGTTGAAATTACCACAGAACGGTACTCAAAGCAAACAAAGACATCGGCTAGCAGAAGCATTGCCTGATATAGGTTAACGTAACCCAGAACATTCTCATTACCAGTGTTATAGAAGAAGGCTCTAGTTACTTAAGCACATGGCTATCTTTTACAATAAACTCGTAATTCCAAACCATAACATCCGAGCTATTGCCATTGGTTGCGTACGTTTTCTCTTCAATAGTTAGCGTCCAAGCTCCATCGTTATTGAAAGGATTCCGGGCATAATGCACGGGTTCACTTTCTCCATCAAATATCAACTCAGTATCATCTCCCAGAGTCACTTTAAAGTTACTATACTGCTGGGTGAGCAGGTTCGCCGGGGTTTCGCTTGCGTCACTTGATATAGAAATATCTCTGGATTCACCACTTTCGATGACCAAACGGTCTATCCGAGTAGCTTGATCAATGCGTTTAGGATTAAAAACGCATACAATGGGTGAGTCTGTGCCGTTCTTGACAGATATCCACATTTGTTCATCATCGCCTTGGCAGGAAGAAAGCAAGAAGATGGCGACTACCGGAAGCAGCAATCTTTTAGAGTGTTTCATGGGGTCAGTAATGTGATTGTTCTAGGTTAATCACATATACTATACGCGCGTTTCTTAAAAGGTCACACAGATCTTGAGAAAATATTTTTACTGCCTCAGCACGGTGCTAAGGAATGGTGGTAAAATAAAGTACTCAACTAGGCGCATATTCTGTAGCATAGTTTCGGTACAGCGGGATGCGTCTGAATGCGCTGAGAGTCCACTTCCTGTGGGGTAGTTTTGATACCGATA
>JBASAY010000109.1:0-9046 GCA_049650865.1 Tunicatimonas sp. | reverse complement strand
ACGGTTTTCGTCTGATTAAGGCGCTTGAGAAGCGCGATGCTGAGGCATCGGGCGCCGAAAGCAACGCAGAACAGGTGGAAAGCGTACCAAAATCGCCGTTTAGGTTATATGTCAACACGCCCTAGGTACTGAATACTCAAATTTCACCATATGATTATTCTAATTGCCGACGGGGAAGTGGTCCACTCGCGCTGATAAGGGGGTAAAAAATGTCGTTGGCCGGATTTATCTTTACCAACAGCCGCAAAACCACTACCTTGGGAGGATGGGAAGCATACTCAGCATCAAGGCTACGTCGTACCGGGAACTTGTCTTTCAGGGAGTGCTTCACGTAGTGGTGTTTAGTTTCTACTCGTACGATAAGGATCACCCGCAGATTGAGGCGCACCAGTTCGTGTTCTTTCTTAACTACGCGCTGGCTACCGCCATAATCAGCTACGGATTGCTGCCCCGGTTCTTCTACCGAAAAAAGTATGTCTCCTTTGCTGCCTACACCGTGCTCATTGTAGCGGGGGTTATACTGACGGAGGAGTTGGTGATTGAGCAGATTTACTTTCCTGATACCCGAGGAAGAGGTTTTCCGGGATTGTTCTATAGCTTGTGGGAGATGCTGCCCGTGATGGCCATTCTGTCGGGGGCGAAGTTCGCCTGGGATGCGCTGGGCAAGCAGCGGGAGGTGGATGCCCTAAAGGTGGCCATGCAAGAAAGCGAACTGCAGTTTCTTAAGTCGCAGATCAATCCGCACTTCCTGTTCAACAACCTTAACAACCTGTACTCCTACGCTATCGCTCAGTCGCCCAAAACCCCCACGATTATTCTGGAGCTTAGCGCGGTGCTGCGCTACATGCTCTACGAGTGCCGCGAAAAGTTCGTGCCGCTCGCCAAAGAAATCGAGCAGCTGAAGAATTTCACCACGCTGAGCGAGCTGCAAATCGAGGAGCGGGGACAAGTAGACTTCACTGTAGGTCATATTCAGCCTAACTACCAAATCGCTCCGCTCATTCTGCTGGTGTTCATCGAGAACGCTTTTAAGCACAGTCAGGCGGGCCAGTCAGAGAACATACGCATCAGCATCGATCTGCAGATGAACAACGAGGGGGAGCTTCGCTTCACTTGTCAGAACAATTACCAACCTAGTCCCGGCACGGCCAACCCTTCGCAGGGCATCGGCTTACCCAACGTACAAAAACGACTGCAGCTGCTCTATCCCGACGCGCACCAGCTTACCGTTCGGGCCACCGACCACCAGTACGAAGTTCGTTTAACGCTACAGCTACAACCCTACGTTGCTCATGAACTGCATCATCATCGAAGACCAGCCCCCGGCCCAGCGTATCCTGCAGAAGTATCTTGACGACCTGGGTTCGTGGCAACTGCGGGGCACCTTCTCCGACGCCCTGGCGGCGATGGAACTCCTGAAGACCGAATCTATCGACCTGATCTTCCTGGATATCCACCTGCCCAAACTGTCGGGCATCGACTTTCTAAAGACCATTCCTCAGCCCACGGCGGTGATCCTAACGACGGCTTTCCCTGACTACGCGCTGGAGGGCTACGAGCTGGACGTGGTGGATTATCTTTTGAAACCCTTTTCGTTTCAGCGCTTTGTCAAGGCGGTTTCTAAGGTAACCGTCCGTGCCTCCCCACTACCCCCAACGGCCAGTCCGCCCCCCGTAACCCATCCGGAGATCTTTATCAAGGTGGGGTACGAACACGTGCGGCTCGCCACCGATGATATCCTGTACATCAAGTCGGATGCGGACTACACCGAGGTGGTGCTGCCCGCTAAGAAGCACCTGTCGTCGGAGCCGCTGCGCAACTGGTTGCAGATTCTGCCGAACGAACAATTTGTTCGGGTGCATAAGTCTTATATCGTAAATACCGCCCGCATCGCCAAGGTGATTGGCAACCGGATTCATATCAACAATAAGGTGGTAGTGCCCATTGGACGGGCTTACAAAGAAGACTTTGCGAAGAAGTTTCTGCGGTGACGTTTAGCGATCGCTAAGCCTTTGCCCAATTACCTTCTTCGGCCCGAGTAAGTCATGGCCTCGCCCTTTCCGAAGCCGTAGCTCAAGCCCAGCGTAACGAAGCGTCCGCGCTGCTCGAAGCTATACTGGTAGAACTGCGGCTGGTCGGTAACGCTTTCCCTGATCCGCGAAGCAAAAATGTCGCGAACTCCCAGGTTGATTACCGCCTTGCCGCCGAGCATCTTCTTGCGTAGCCCCAGGTCGGCAAAGGCGAAGCCCGATACCTCGCCCTGAACCTCCTGGAAGCCCGACTGGTAGTTGCCCATCAGCTCCAGGTCAAAATTGGCGGGCAGGGCAATCTTAGACGTGAGTCGAGAGGACCACTGGTTGCCATTAAAGTCGAAAGACCGATCCTGAAACTCGCCCGAGCGCACAAAGTAGTTGAGGTTAAAGTCACCGTTTAGCTTGAGCCACTCCAGGGGGCTGTACTCTCCGTTAAACTCGAACCCGGTGTTGCGGTTGGTGCCGATGTTCATCGGCATGGTAGTATTTACGTTGTTCTCCGACGTGGTGATCCTTTCTATCACGTCTTGGGTAGCACGGTGGTAGATGCTGGTGTTGATCGATGCTTTTTCCAGGTTGAAAATACTGGTTACTTCGTAGGAGTCCGTATACTCGGGAAGCAAGTTGGGGTTGCCGGTCCGGATGTTGAAGTTGTTCCGAATGTTAAAGAACGGGTTCAAATCCCACAGGCGGGGCCGGTAAATCCGCCGGGAGTAGCCCGCCTGCATCGACACCGCATCCGATAGCTTGTACGAAGTGTGCACGGTAGGAAAGAGGTTGGTAAAGTTCTGGTTGTTGGCTTCGTTGGTGTTGGTTAGAAGGGTGCTCAAATCAGTGTTCTCTATCCGAAGCCCCAGCTTGGCGCCCCACCGGTCGTTTTCGTAAGACCCGGTGCCGTACGCCCCCAGCACTTTCTGGCTGTACTCAAAGTTGTTGGTAAGCGAATCAACGGTTACCCAAACGCCGTCCAGTTCGTCGCGCACCGTGAAGTCGTTGCCTACGTTGTTGATCAGGTACTGCGCCCCCGTCTCCAACGTAATCTGCTCGGTAATGGGGTTGGTATAATCCATCTTGAATATGTAATCAGCCGACTGGTACTTGGTCTCGGTCTGTTGATCGCTGTCAATCCTTTCGCCCGGCGACGAGCCGGTCGGTTGGGCGGTGTTGGTAAATTCAGACGCTTGGTCTTTGCCAAAAAAGCTGCCGATGGCGCTAAAGAGCAGCTTGTGGTCTTCGTTGTCCTCGTCGAACTCCTTGGCGTACTGCAACTCATACTGCCACTTGGGGTTGGTGGCGTCGGTCACCTCCTGGCGGTTCCACTGCGAGACCAGGCCACCGGTTTCGTTAAAGTAACTGAAGTTATAATCTGAGGGCTGCCCCTCTATCTCGTAGGCGAAATTGCCCGACAGGGTGATTACGTTGAGCGGATTGATGTGGTAGTCGGTGCCCAGAATCACGTTGTAGAAGGTTTCATTGCGGTACTCGTTGCCGGTGCTGCTCACCACCGTGTTGTCGGTACGGTCTTGGTTGATGGACTCAGAGTACTCGGGTAACGAGCGGTACCCGGCGCCCAGTTGGGTAAACAGGTTAAACTTTTCGGTGCGGCGGTTCAGGCTGATCCCTATACTGTGGTTGTCGGGTACGCCGGTGTTCACCGACACCGATCCGTTCAGTCCCCGTTTCTGTTCTTTCTTTAGGATGATATTCAGGATGCCCGACGTGCCCTCCGCGTCGTACTTGGCCGACGGGTTGGTGATCACCTCGATGCTCTCGATCATATCGGCGGTGATGGTACCCAGGGCGTTGCTCTGCTGGTCGGCCAGCACCGAGGGCTTGCCATCAACCAGGATTTGCACCCCCGCGCTGCCGCGCAGACTGATCACCCCCTCGATGCTGACGTTGACCGACGGTACGTTGTTAAGCACCTCCAGGGCACTGGCCCCGGCGCTGGTCAAATCTTGCCCCACGTTAAAGACGCGTTTGTCAAGCTTAAACTCGGTGCGCGATCGCTCACCGCGCACCACCACCTCGTCGAGCGACTGGCTGTCTTCGGCGAGCTGAATCACGGCTAGCCTGGCCGTTCCGTCGGTAATTGGTACGTCCCGGATGGTCTGCGATTGGTAGCCGATGAAGCTTACTTCTACGTAAATGTTTTCTGATGCTACGTTGATTGCAAAGGTGCCGTCGGGTCCGGTCGTGGTGCCGGTCAGGGCTTCGCCCGTATCTTTGTCGCCAACCATCACGGTGGCAAACTCGATGGGCTGCTGGCTAGCTTCTTCCTGAATTAGTCCGGTGATGGTTACTGGGCTTTGTCCGAAGGCCGTCCCGGTGGTGCCGAGCAGGCTTAGTAAGATAAATATTGACTTCATGCGGTTCATTACATTGAGCTTTAGGGTTAACTAGGCTGTGTCTGGTAAATGCTTTTGAGCGAAAAAAGTGGAGGTTTGGCTGCTGAACGAACCATCTTTTTTCCGGCATAGCCGGAGCTACGCCGGTAAAAAGGTGGTAAAGTGCAGCGTTCAAAGAACGATTTTTTCGCCGAAGGGTATTTATCAGACACAGCCTAATCCAAAGAACGAAAAACCCGCGGCGATGGTAGAATAAAATCTGCGAACGACCTAACTTGTCCTCCCAACGGCAGCGTTGCCAACCCAAACCTTTCTCTATGGCCAATTTATCCTTCTTCAAGTACCAGGGCACCGGCAACGACTTCGTGATTATCGACAACCGTCAGGCGGCTTTCGACGCTGGCAACACCAAACTCATCACCCGTTTGTGCGACCGCAAGTTCGGGGTGGGCTCCGACGGGCTGATCCTGATCAACCCCTCTGCTGAGCACAACTTCGAGATGGTCTACTTCAACGCCGACGCTACCCGCGCGGGCTGCGGCAACGGGGCCCGCTGCGCGGTGCATCTGGCGCACCAGCTAAACATCGTCGACCGTGAAGCGCGCTTTACGATGGAGGGGCAGGTCTACCAGGCCTACGTTGAGGATTCTCGGGTGCGCATCCGCATGGCCGACGTACCCCGGGTAGAGGTCTTCCCTGACGGCTACCTGCTCCACACCGGAACCCGCCACTTTGTCAGGCTGGTAGAGGGCTTAGATGCTTACGACGTGGTGGGGCAGGGGCGGCCGCTGCGCTACGAGCCACGCTTCCAGCCCGAGGGAGCAAATATCAACTTTGTGGAAGCAGACGACCAGGAGGTGCGTATGCGTATCTACGAAAAGGGCGTAGAAAACGAGACGCTATCGTCGGGAACCGGAGCCACCGCCGTGGCCCTCGCCCTGGCCCACGCCCGGCAGCAACCCAGTCCGGTGGCGGTGCGCACCCGGGGCGGAGTGCTGGACATATCCTTTACAAAATTAGACGCTGACTCGTTTACGCAGGTCTATATGGCAGGACCGGCCCAAATGGTGTTCCAAGGCACTGTTTTTGTCTGAGGCTGGTTTGTAAGGTGCTGGTTACTGGATGGTATTTCGTGCAGGGCAAGATACTAGTTACTGGTCACTAGTTGCTAGCAGCTAGTGTCCAGCATCTTAGCCATGCAGAAGATCATCTAGTATCTGACTCATCCAGAAAGTCATCCGGTATCCAGCATCTAATCCTCAGAAATCGTAAGTTTGCCCCATCAGCCATTCATTAAAAACCACCCATGATTAACCTCATCACCAAAGGATTAGCCAAGGTATTTGGCTCTAAATCCGATAAAGACATTAAACTCGTAATGCCCTACGTAGACCAGATTCACGCCGAGTCTGAGCAACTACAGAGCATCAGCGATGACGAACTGCGGGCTAAAACCGAAGAGATCAAAGCTACCATCGATGCCGACCTCAAGGATATTGACGACCAGATTGCCGCCCTGCACCAGGAAGTGGACGAGGACACCAACATGGAGCTGGAGGAAAAGGAGGCGAAGTTTAACCGCATCGACCAGTTGGAGGAAGACCGCAACGAAGCGCTGGAGAAGGTGCTCATGAAGGTGCTGCCGCTGGGCTTCGCCGTGGTAAAGGAAACCGCCCGCCGCTTCAAGGAGCAGAAGCAGCTTCAGGTAACGGCCACCATGTTCGACAAGCAATTGGCCGCCGAGCATCCGCACGTTACCATCGAGGGTGAGCAGGCTACCTGGCATAACCATTGGGTCGCTGGCGGCACCGAGATCACCTGGGACATGGTGCACTACGATGTGCAACTGGTCGGGGGCATCGTGCTACACCAGGGCAAGATTGCCGAGATGGCTACCGGTGAGGGAAAAACGCTGGTGGCTACCCTGCCCGCCTACCTCAACGCCCTGGCCCGCCGTGGGGTGCACATCGTTACGGTGAACGACTACCTGGCCAAGCGCGACTCGGAGTGGATGGCCCCGCTGTTCCAGTTTCACCAGATGACCATCGACTGCATTGACAAGCACGAACCTAACTCTGAGATGCGCCGTCAGGCCTACGCCTGTGACATCACGTACGGCACCAACAACGAGTTCGGCTTCGACTACCTGCGCGACAACATGGCGCGCGAGCCGCAGGACCTGGTGCAGCGCAAGCACCACTACGCCATGGTGGATGAAGTAGACTCGGTGCTGGTAGATGAGGCCCGAACGCCGCTCATCATCTCGGGCCCGGTACCCAAGGGCGACGAGCACGAATTTTACGAGCTGAAGCCCCGCATCGCCCGCCTCTACGAAGCGCAGCGTAAGCTGGTAAGTGAGTATCTGCAGGATGCCAAGCGCAAGATTAAAGAAGGCGATACCAAAGAGGGCGGCCTGTCGCTCTTCCGGGCCTTCCGGGGGTTGCCCAAGTACAAGCCGGTGATCCGCTTTCTAAGTGAAACCGGCGTGCGGCAGATTATGCAGAAAACCGAGAACTATTACCTACAGGACAACCAGCGCGCCATGCCCGAGGCCGACGAGCCGCTGTTGTTCACCATCGAGGAGAAAACCAATAACATTAACCTCACCGAGAAGGGCATCGACCTGATCACCAAGGAAGGGGAGGACGCCCAGTTTTTCATTCTGCCTGATATTGGCACCGAAATCAATACGCTCGAGAAATCGGAAGAGCTTTCCGACGAGGAGAAGGTAGAAAAGAAAGATATCCTCATCAAGGAGTACTCGGCCAAGGCGCAGCGCATCCACACCGTGAACCAATTGCTGAAGGCCTACGCCATGTTCGAGATCGACCAGGAGTACATCCTCGCCGACGGCAAGGTGAAGATCGTCGATGAGCAAACGGGCCGCGTAATGGAAGGACGCCGCTACTCCGACGGGCTGCACCAGGCCATCGAGGCCAAGGAAAACGTGAAGGTGGAGGAGGCCACCCAGACCTACGCCACCATCACGCTGCAAAACTACTTCCGTATGTACCACAAGCTGGCCGGGATGACCGGTACGGCCGAAACCGAAGCGGGCGAGTTCTGGGAGATCTACAAACTCGACGTGGTGGTGATTCCCACCAACCGCCCCATCGTGCGCGACGACCGGCAGGACAAGGTATACAAGACGGTGCGCGAGAAGTTCAACGCGGTGGCCGACGAGATCAACGAAATGACTTCCCAGGGTCGGCCGGTGCTGGTAGGAACCACCTCGGTAGAGATATCGGAGCTGCTGAGCCGCATGCTCAAGATGCGGGGCATCGACCACCAGGTGCTCAACGCCAAGCAGCACCAGCGCGAGGCCGACGTGGTGGCCGCCGCCGGTAAATCGGGCACCGTCACCATCGCCACCAACATGGCTGGGCGGGGTACCGACATCAAGCTATCGCCCGAGTCGAAGGCGGCGGGCGGACTTGCCATTGTGGGCACCGAGCGGCACGACTCGCGCCGCGTGGACCGGCAGCTGCGCGGGCGCTCCGGACGGCAGGGCGACCCCGGTTCTTCGCAGTTCTTCGTCTCGCTCGAAGACAACCTGATGCGCATGTTCGGCTCCGACCGCATCGCGCGCCTCATGGACCGTATGGGACTGGAAGAGGGCGAGGTGATTCAACACTCGATGGTGACTAGCTCCATTGAGCGCGCGCAGAAGAAGGTAGAAGAGAACAACTTCGCCATCCGCAAGCGCCTGCTGGAGTACGACAACGTGATGAACCAGCAGCGCGAGGTGATCTACAAGCGCCGTCGCCACGCCCTGTTCGGCGAACGCCTGCAGCTCGACATTATGAACATGCTCTACGATACCTGCGAAGATATCGTGCTAAGCACCAAGGGCGCGGGCAACTTCGAGAGCTATAAGCTAACGGTGCTGGGTGTGCTCGGAGCCGACCATCCCATCGAGCAGGCTGACTTTGAGCGGGCCGACGAGATGGCGCTGGCCAACGACCTGTACGACTTTGCCTACCAGCACTACCGAGAGAAGAACGAGCGCGTGGCCAAGCACGCCTACCCGGCTATCAAGAACCTGCACGAGGCCAAGGGCGCTACCGTCCAGAACGTGCTGGTGCCCTTCACCGACGGCAAGATGCAGATCGGGGTGGCCGCCAACCTGGAGAAAAGCGTGACCTCCGAAGGGGCCGAGCTGCTGCGCTCGATGGAAAAAGGCATCACGCTGGCCATCATCGACCAGAACTGGAAGGAGCACCTGCGCGAGATGGACGACCTGAAGCAATCGGTGCAAAACGCCGCCTACGAGCAAAAAGACCCGATCCTGATCTATAAGTTCGAGTCGTTCGAGTTGTTTAAGCGCTTCCTGGCCAAGGTAAACGAAGAAACTGCTTCGTTCCTCACCAAGGCCGATCTGCCGGTGCAGCAGGAGATGCAGACGGCGCAGAACGTGCGGCACCGCCAGCGCGAGAAGCTGCAAGAAACCAAGGAAGACCTGAACGCGTCGCGTGGACCCGGCAGCGCGGCCACCAACCGCAACCGTCCGCCCGAACCGGTGAAACCGGCCACAGCCGTAAAGATCGCCGGTCGCAACGACCGGGTCAACGTGCAGTACCCCGACGGCCGGGTGAAGAAAAACGTGAAATTCAAAACCGTAGAAGACGACGTCATCAACAACCGTTGCGTCATCGTGGACGCGTA
>JBASAY010000108.1:0-5782 GCA_049650865.1 Tunicatimonas sp. | reverse complement strand
GATCGCTGTCGGCTTCCAGAACGTCGATGTCCGGCTCGCCGAAGATAACGAACAGGTTGCCCTTGCCGGTATTTTTGAGGTCGCCCGCCATGTGCAGGTCGGCGTTCATGCGGGCTTTGAGCACCGGGATGCGACCCAGTTTCTCAAACTCCGATGAGTGGGCATCGTAGTTGAAGGCGCAGGCAATAAGTACGTCGAAGCCCGCGTCTCCGGCTTCCCGGGCAGCAGCAACCAAATCGGGACGGGGAACGGTGCCGAACTCCGGGCCGATAAAGATAGCGGCGCGCTTCTCGGGGGCGTTCTCGTCGGTTCCTTCGCTGTATTTCCCTTCGGCACCCACGTAGCGACCGGGCCAGGGAGTGAGCGAAGAAAAGTTGATTTTGTTTTCTTTGTGCGCCTGTTGCACTCCGGCGGTTTTCAGGTTCTCCAGGATCATCTCGGTAAAGCTCTGCTCCTGCCCGTAGCCTGCTTTATCTTCCGCCAGGCCATCCAGCAGCTCGTCGTTTTCGTCCATCGCCAGGGTGCGATGCGGCGAGATACTCTCGACGGTAAACGGCCCCGCCACGCGCACCTTCTTTTTGTCTTCGTAGGGTTTGTCGTAGAGGTATTCCGAATCGGCTTTAGCGGCAATAGAGGCATCAATTTCCTTTTGCCGGGCGATACGCTGCTTCCACCACTGTTCGTGCGTCGCTTTAGCTTCGTCGGGCCAATCGTCTTCCGCCTCGCGGGGAATTTTCCATTCTTCCCAACTCGTTTCGAGCAGTTTATTCAGTTGCTCTCGCAGCGGTTCCAGCTTTTCCTGAAACTGTTCCCAGATCACATCAATTTCGGCATTGTTAGCGATGTCTTTCAGCATGATGTGCGGCACCCGTTCGTAGACAAAGCCCTGCCGAATGTTTCCAGTAATCGGCGTTTGTTTGGGAGCCGTTTGGGTAATTTCTGCTTCTTTTTGTTGCCCGTCCTTGCTGTCGGCTAGCAAGTAGTACGGATAACGGGCTCCCATAATTCGAGCCCGGGCTAAGGCTAAAGCAACACGGGATGTATCAATCGTAATCCATCGCCGCCCCCAGTGTTCGGCTACGTAAGCTGTCGTGCCAGAACCACAGGTAGGATCAAGAACAAGATCACCAGGACTGGTGGCCATCAAAATGCAACGTTCAACAACTTTAGTATTTGTTTGGACAACATAAACCTTATCATCAGTAAAGTTTCCAGTTCCAGTGTCTGTCCAAATGTTTCCCCGAGACATGTAAGGCCAATCAGTGTGAAATCGCTTGTATTGAAAACTTTGCGCAGCAACATGGATACGATTTGCGTACATGATTCGGTCCATGCCAGTAGGATAGTTTGCCTTCCAGTGAGACTTTTTCTCCTTTGGATCAATTTTAATACCTCTGTAATTAAAGGGTTGAGGTTTACTTGCTTGACCTTGAGACATCATATCGCTTGGCTTATAAGGTTTTGCGTCATCTGGAATATCTTCCTTACCTCTTTTTTCTTTGGCTGTTACTCCACGATATGAAAAATTATTTAACTCCAACCATCTGGCATTGCCGGAACCAAGTTCAAAAGGCTGAACGTCAAATAAAGGTCTTGCTTTTAAGCTCTCGGAATTTTTGGCATACCAACACAAGTAGTCGCTGACATTTGCAAGTGTACTAGAGGGAAAGCTAGATGTCTTTTGGACAGATATTAAGGAGATTAAATTCTCATCTCCAAACACCTCATCCATCAAAGCCCTTACCCGATGCACATTCTCATCGCCAATCTGCACGAAGATGGACCCGGAATCGGTCAGCAAATCCCGAGCTACCACCAATCGATCTCGTAGATAAGTCAGGTACGAATGAATGCCGTCGCGCCAGGTGTCGCGGAAGGCTTTCACCTGCTCGGGTTCGCGGGTGATGTGGTCGGCCTTGCCGTCTTTCACGTCGCGGCTGGTGGTGCTCCACTGAAAGTTAGAGTTAAACTTAATGCCGTAGGGCGGGTCCAGGTAGATACACTGCACCTTGCCCCGCAGTCCTTCGCGTTCGGCCAGGCTGGCCATCACCTGCAAACTGTCGCCCAGGATCATCCGGTTGGTCCAGTTGGCGTCGTGCTGATAGAATTCAGTCTTAGCGTCTTCGCTCGGCAAACCGTTGAAGTCGCCGAACAAGTCCATCTGCGGCGCATCCGGCTGTTGCGCTTGCGTGCGCTGTCGTAGGTCGTCCACCAGCACCTTAGGATGAATCTTTTCCTGAATGTAGAGCGGCGGAGCCTGCACCACCAGGTCCGACCAATCCTGTACGTCTTTGCCCCGCCACACCAGTTGCGGGTCCAGGTCGCGGTTGCGCCGCTCGTAGGCCACCCGGATCGGGTCCTGGTCTTCCAGGTGCATCACCGACTGGTACTCAGCAGTAGGAATGTTCTTACGCGAAGCGTCGTCATGCCGCAGGCTTTCTACGGACTTCGGAACCGGGGCTTTTTTGGTTTTCTTGGCCATGTTAGGTCGTTGCGGTTGCTATGATTTTGCCGAAGGCTTGCTCCAGTTTTTCGGCAAAGTCGGTTTCCATTTCGTATACGTCGGTAAACTCGACAAAGGCCCAGCGGCCGTAGCGTTTCAGGTTATTCACACCCGGCACCCAGTAGGTATCCATCGTTTCTTTCTTCACCTTGGCATCCTCGCCCCGGTAGCCTTTGATCTCCACGATCAGGTTCAGCGGTTCGGCCTGTCCGTCGTCTACCCGCACAATGAAGTCGGGCAGGTACTTTCGTTTCTCGCCCTGATACTGGTAGGGTACTTCCAGGCCCAGGTTATGGTTCTTGGCGTAAGCCATCACCGCCGGATGCGATTCGGCTACCCGGCAGAACTCCGCTTCCCAGTCGCTGTCCAGCATCACCCAGTTGATATGACACTTCCGGCCGTCCGTATGCCAGCGGTGCGGGTTCGAGGTGTTGAAGTTGACGTGTCGGGTAGAGCCTACCGGGTTGTAGGGGTCAGGTTCGGCCACCACCGGCCGTTCGTCGCTCATCGACTGGGTGATGGCGGCGGTAATCTTCTCACCCGCCATATCAGCCAGCTCCCGGTACATCAACTGGGCGGGGTACGTATTGCCCTTGCATACCAGATGGTTATCCAGCCACTGCTTCACGATGCGCTTGAGCTGGCCGAACAGGTGAATCTTCGGTTCTTCGCCCGTATCGCGCCAGCGCGTGTAGAGCAGGTGCTTGGTTAGGTGCATGATGAGCGTAGAGCGGCGGATGTCCTTTCGGTGAATCATGTTCAATTCTATGCCTTCGCCGATGATGCCCGAATTGTTGGTTCGGGTGGGACCCACCAGGGCCGGAGTCAATTCCAGCGTGGCGTCGTCGGTAAAGGTAGCCCGAAGTTTTTCTTCGGGCAAGGCCACGCGATAGCCCTCGATGCGTGGGAAGGTAATCTCCAGATGATCGCGCTCGGGACGAACCGCCTCCACGTGAATCGTCTCGCGGGGCTTCTTGACCGGGGCAATCACCGGCTTGGCCGTAAAGTCGAACGGAATGCCTAGCACATCGGCGTACTCCACGTTGAACAAGTTGTCTTCGTTTAGGTCGTACGACTGCCGCCGCAGGGCCCGGCCGATCACCTGCTCGCAGAGCAGTTGGGTGCCGAAGGCCCGCACGCCCAGCACGTGCGTCACCGTGTTGGTATCCCAGCCTTCGGTCAGCATGGATACCGACACCACACAGCGGATGGAATCGCCCAGCTTACCGGGTTTGCCCACCGTGTTCATCACTTCGCGCAGCAGGGTGGCCTCGTCGAACTTTTTTCCGGCGCGTAGTTCGTCGGCCAGGGGGCCACCCCGCTCAATAGCCTCGCGGCGAAACAACTCGATTTCGCGATCAGCTACTTTGGCAAAATCCTTGTCCAGGGCATCGCCCGACTCGAGCTGCTCGCTATCGATCAGCAAGGTGCGGGGGCGGGCCAAGGGATTGCCGTACTCGTCGTAGTTGCGAAATAGCTCCAGGCGTCCCTGGTGAAAGCTTTTGTCGCCCGCCTCATTCTCACGTTGGAAGCCGGAGATAAAGTCGTAGACCAGTTTGGAGGTAGCCGTGTTGTTACAGACCACAATAAAGCACGGGAAAACGCTGATACCGGCATCTTGCCAAGCTTGGTAGGTCTTTTCGTAGTGACCGTAGAGCGCATCCAAGGCCGATTGCAAGAGCGAAGGCAGGCTCAACGGGTCTAACGATTCGGCCGTGCCACGACCTTTCCTGGGCATATCCTTGCCGATGTGCTCCCAGAGGTTACGGAACTTGGGCATATCGCCGCCCGGAATATTGTCGGCCACCGGCACGCGGGGTAGTTTGACGATGCCGCACTCGATGGCGTCCATCAGCGAAAAGTCGCTCATTGTCCAGTGAAAGAGCGTGCCCTCCCGGTAGCCCGAACCGCGCAGGAAGAAGGGCGTGGCCGACAGATCAACTACCCGCAGGATTTCGAGTTTGCGCCCGATGGCTTCCAGTCCGGATATCCACAGCCGGGCCGCTTCGTTATTCTTCTGTGCTTCCTTTTTGTCGTCGCCCTTCAGATCGTCTTCTTCGTGGCTATCGGGCTTTTCACGGTAGCAGTGGTGGGCTTCGTCGTTGAGCACCATGATTCGCTTCATGCCCATCAGCTCGGGGATCACCCGCTGGATCATTTGCCCCTCGGTTTCCAGGGTATGCAGTGCTTCGCCGCGCCCCTGCAGCAGCGAGCGATTTGCTTTGGCGAGGTTCATCTTCTCCCGTAGCTTGAACGCATGGTAGTTGGTGATGACGATCTTGGCCTTGGTCATCTCCGGCAGCAGATCGCTCGGTACCAACTCCCGCTCTTTGTAGTAGCTGTTGGGGTCGTTAGGTTGCAGTACACGCAGGCGGTCGCGGATGGTGAGACCGGGGGCCACCAGCAGAAAACCACGGGTAAACTTCCGGCGATTCGGTTGGCGCACGGCGTTGATCGTCTGCCAGGCAATGATCATGGCCATTACCGTGGTTTTTCCCGCTCCGGTGGCCAGCTTCAACGCCAAGCGCATCAGGTCGGGATTGGCTTCCTGGTTCGCTCCGTCCAGGTGGTCCAGGAACTGTTGGCTAGTGGTGAGGTCGGGGGCCACTTCGGTGAGCCAGATGATGGTTTCTACCGCTTCCAGTTGGCAGAAGAACGGACGGTAGGCGCTGAAGTTATGGTGCCGCCAGTGCTGTAACAGCCGAGCGGTTTCGGGAGTTACGCGCCACTTGCCAGGGGGCAATGCTCGCCAGCGGTCGACGTGGCCCCGCAGTACGTTGATCACCGGGGTGGGATCATACTGTTGATCCTCGGAAGAAAGCCCTTTCCCCTCGTCGAAGGTAAATTCTTTTTGCTGCTGGTTTCTTTTTCGCTTCCGCGGTTTGGGAATCGGAGTGATAAACTCCGCCTTGCGGCGCTTTTCAAGAATTTGCTGCGTAGGCTGTCCCTGTTCGTCCAGTTCCCAGTGGCGCGCCGGATAGTTGTAGGGAGAATTGAGGATGGGTTGATCGAAGAAGGGGTTGTTCATAAAGTTGATAATCGTGGTACTACAGGTAGTTCACCCAACTTCGCTAAATTAGAATTAATTGGGAAATATTGGAAAGACAGGAAGCTTTACCTGGAATGACTCATGAAATTACGGGTAAGATTTTTAGCAAAAGCGGAGGAATTATCACGCCATTTCGCTCGCAGAAGCAACGCATGGAACGAGAACTACGAGCAGCGGGCATTCCAGCTAGCCAGATGAAGATCGGTACGGTGCGTGCCCTCCAGGGAGCA
>JBASAY010000107.1:0-32243 GCA_049650865.1 Tunicatimonas sp. | reverse complement strand
GCATTTCGTCGGTCGTGTAATTTTTCCAAGAAGATGGAAAATCATGTTATCGCTTTTGAGCTCGCTTTCTTTTATATCAATTTTGGATTCGTTTGAACTATCATACTTTCTGAATCACCACCAAATTATTTAATCGAGAGCGATAATAAACCTAAAAAAGAATTCTATCGGTGCGATCAGGTTGCGTAAATATGTAAAAAGTAAAACTATACGCGTATAGCGGCGCACAACATTTTCGGCACTTACGTGCTGTTTGGGTTTATTTGGGCCGATGTAACAATCCGTTCACACACGGAGCGTCCCTCACTGCTCCTTGTTTTACATTCGCGTTATTAACAACCAAAAGATAGCTATTATGATTAGAGAGAACACCACGTTAATGCACCAAACTCCTTATCTGAAGATACACCATGATCATCAGAAGAACATCGTTATCTACCAGTGGTTCGGCAAGGTAAATGACAAAGACTCCAAAAGCGGTGTACACACCATCGTTGACATCATCAAAAAAAAGAAGGCCAAGTCTACCGTGGCTGATCTGACAGATTTCAGGGGCGGAACGGTGGAAACAGCCAAGTGGATAAATGAGGTAGGGAATAGGATGCTGGCCGACGCAGGGGTAGAATGTATGGCCCTCAAAATACCAGAGAGTGCCTTCGGTGAGTTCTCGATCACGTTGGCTCTAGGTTCGCAGTTTCCTTCGCCGTTCACTGTAGAGAAGTTTACCTCCTGGGATGATATCTACCGCTGGATCGAGCAGCAACGCATCACTCAGCAGGTCTAACGGTCATGACTGGCACCAAAAATGGGTTCAGCACCTTAAGTGGGTAGCTGTTCTGGTTGAATAGTCGTGTTTTTGAAATTTTTTTGATATCTTTCGTAGCCACGGGCAGTGATGTTTGTGGCTTCTATTATTAACCGCCGCCATGCACCGACGCACTTTTGTGAAAACCAGGACAGCCGCCTCCACCCTGCTGGCTGCCGGGCTTCCCGCGTGCACCGCTACTCAGGTTGTACCCGAAGTCACTGCTGCCGATATCCCAACGTGGAAGGGCTTCAACCTGCTGGAGAAGTTTAGCGGTGAGAAAAACAACCCGTTTCAGAAGGATGACTTTGCCATGATGGCCGATCCTACAAAAACACCAATAACCTATCCTATTTATCATGAAAAAGAACGCTATATTTTCTGTCCTGCTGGCTGCCGCCGTACTACTGGCCGGTTGCGCCACATCGCCGGGGAGCAGCGATAGCGCCGATGTGCTGGTCTTCTCTAAAACCGGCGGGTTTCGCCACGAATCAATTGAGCCAGGCATCGCGGCGGTGAAGCAGCTGGGCAAGCAGCACGGTTTTCAGGTGGAAGCCACCGAAGATGCAAGTGTATTCGACGGGCCGCAGCTAAAGGACTTCAAAGTGGTGATGTTTCTGAATACCACGGGTGATATCCTTGATGCGGAGCAGCAAGAGCAACTAGAGCGGTTTATCCAAGCGGGCGGCGGTTTTGTGGGCGTGCACGCGGCCGCCGACACCGAATACGAATGGCCCTGGTACGGCAAATTGGTAGGAGCCTACTTTAACGGGCACCCAGGCGACCCGAACGTGCGAGAAGCCACGCTGAACGTAGTGGATCAAGACCACTCCGCCACCCGTCCGCTTCCTGGGTCCTGGACCCGCGCTGACGAGTGGTACAACTACAAAAGTATCAACCCGGCCAACCAGTCGCTCATTAAGATCGACGAATCGACCTACGAGGGAGGCACCAACGGTAACGACCACCCGATGGCGTGGTACAAGGAGTACGACGGCGGGCGGGCCTTCTACACCGGCTTGGGCCATACCGAAGAATCGTACAGCGACAGCTTATTCCTGCAGCATCTCGCGGGCGGAATTCGCTACGCCATCGGGGCGGATTAGCGAGAAAGCCCTACTTTTCAACTTCCTCGTACCCCGCCAGGCTCTGGGACAGCTTATCCAATTCGGCTTCAATCTGCTGTACGGCCGCATTAATGGCCTCACTCGACTGTGTCCAGTCGCGCTCTTGCAGGCTCTGCACCCGGTTGATACTGCGGTTGATATCTTTCTTCTCTTTTTCCAGTTCGGCCATCGCCGATTTCATGTTGCTAACGGCCGCGGTGTTTTCTGACTTCTTGGCCGTCTTTTTCAGATCATCGATGCGCTTGTCGATTTGCTTGATGCGATCTTCGTACGTGCGCACGCGGGTGAGCTTGTAGTCGGCGTAGAACTGCTGCCGGTCGGCGATGGCTTCCTGGGCTTCTTCCTGCGCCTCACGGGCTGCTTCGCGGGCGTCTTCCAGATCGTCCTGGATGTCGGCTTTGGTGAGGGCCCGGCTGCAGCTGGTAGCTCCCCAGGTTAACAGCGCTGCCGTAGAAAATAAGTATAGCTTTTTAAGAAAGATAGTGGTCATCGTAAAGAGTGGTTTAAAAGTTTATTACGCTTACGGAAGCGCCATTTAAAGGGTTCACAGAAGTAATAACTACTTTATTTTTTCAGAAAATACGCACGAAACCACTATTTCGTTACCTTGGAAAGGTTGTCCTTTTTCAGGATCAAACCTGCCAGTAAATGCCTTCTATCAACGACTCTAAGCAATGAAATTACCCCTCAATTTGCTACTGTGGAGGATTGTGATTGTCCTCACAAGTGGGGCACTGCTAACCAGCTGTATTTCCTACGGACCGGCCCTGCTGGGTAGCGAGCAGCCTGTGGTGCCCTTGGCCACGCTGGACTCTGTGCCTACCGTTGCCACCGGGGGGTACGGCACCCTAGGCTGGCCTATCGGTTACGGACTAAACGACGGTAATACCCTGGTAGGTGCCGGAGTGTACCAGTCTCGCAGCCTAGCCTACCACAGCCAAAACCGAAAACGGGGATGGTCGTTTGTGTACGGGGCGATGGGCTACGCGGGTCGCTACCGCGTAGCGCGCGACTCGTCTTCCTACCGCTACGGCGGCGGGTTACTGCACGGGGCGGCCCGCTGGCACCTGCCCATCTCCGAGCGGGCTACCTTTGTACTGGAGCCCGGTCTTAGCCTGTTCTACGAAGACGGTAGCTACCGAAGTTTTCGACAGGAGGTTAGACAGGACTCTCTTAGTTTCAGTACCGATGCGGCTCAGCCACTGTCGGCCACCCTGTTGTTTTCGCAAACGCTGCACTACCGCCTTAACGCGCACTGGAGCCTTATGGGAGTGTACACCACCGGCCTGCCGACCAACCAATTTCTGTTTCGCTATCAGTTTGCGGGTGCCTTGGCCGTTACGCGCGATCAACTCACCCTGTGGGCCCGCCCGGCAGTACACCTGAGCATTTATGGTCCGCTGGCCGCCGCCGATTACACCCTGGCTACCGGACTTAGCTACCAGTTAAGGAAGCAGTAGAGAATCATTGTGTTACGTCCCGCTGGGGCCGATCCAAGCCTCAAACGCCGCGTGCCCTTCCGGCGTCGCCTCTTCGTGCCGCTCGACGGTGTAGTATGAAAAGTAGGTTTGCTTATCGGTGTGCAACCGCAGCGTCCTCACCCGCTGTTGGCGCAGTACGGTAAGCTCGGCCGATATTCGGTTGGTGAGTAGCTCGCCTCCCCCCTCACCGGTCGGTGCCACCCCGTCTACCGCTAACAACCGATCGTCCAGACTCAGCACCTGGGCCGCGGGCGAGTCGGGCGCGATCTTCTGCACCACCAGCGCGTGTTCGCCCGTGCCCGTGCGAAACCCGAAGTACCGCTCGTGCGGTCGAGCCGCCTCCCGCCGAACCAACCTACACCCCACCGTGCGGAGCACTTCGTCCAGCTTATCCTCCAGCGGCTCGGTGCCGAAGATGAAGCGGTCGAAGTAGTCGTTCAACGTGTTACCCGATAAATCGGAAATCAGCTTCTGAAGGTTTGATAATGTGTAGCCTCGCTTTTTCTTGCCAAAGTAATCCCACAGGTACCGCATCAGGGTGTCGAGCGACTGCTCGCCCTCGGTACACCGCCGCAGTTCCATGTCTAGGATCAGGCTTACCAGCGCTCCCTTCACGTAGATGGATACCTTGCGGTCGGGCACCCCCGGCGCGTAGCCGTCGAGCCACAAATCCCAGGAAGAATCCACCAGCGAAGCGTTAAACCGCCCGAAGTTGTCAAAGTGCCGCTGAAGTAGCTTGTTCAGTTCCAGGAAGTATTCGTCGAGGGTGAGCACCCCGCTGCGCACCAAAAACAGGTCGCCGTAGTAGGTGGTGATGCCTTCGGCTACGAAGCCAGTAGGGAAGTAGTTCTCGCGGGCGTAGTCGTAGGGCATCATCTCGTGCGGACGAATGCGAATGATGTTCCAGGTATGAAACAGCTCGTGCGAACTCACTCCTAGAAAGTCGTAGTACAGCGAGCTCCCTTCGCGCAGCTGGTCAGCGGGCCCCAGCATAATCACCGTAGAGTTGTAGTGCTCTACCCCGTGGTAGGCGCGGTAGGGCAGCAGGTGGTACAAAAAATGATAATCGTCGGCCGGAAAGTCGCCCATGGTGCGTAGCTGCTCATGGGTAAACGCACCAAATCTTTGTAAAGTGGTCGCCTCATCCAGGTAGCAGTCGCCCTGAAACCACAGGTGAAAGCGGTGACCCTCGGTTTCGTACTGCCAGTGGGTAAGGTGCGCGCTGGCGATGATCGGACTTTCGGCCAGCCGGCAGAAGCTCGAAGCCTCCAGCACATGAGGTGTTACCTCCGGCAACCCTCCGGCAATCTGATAGTCGGCCGGTAGGTCTAAACTTACTCGGTAGGGCTCCTCCGCGCGCTCTTCAACGTAGAGCATGCAGTTTACGAAGTTGATGTACACCTGCGTTTCGTCTAGCCAGGTGCTTCCCGCGTTTAGCTCTCCGGCGTAGTACTCGTACGCTACGGTGATCGAGTCGACCTCAGCGGTAGCTACCTCCCAGCGGTCTTTGGTAACCTTCTTGAAGGGTAGGGGATTCCCCTCGCTATCACTTACGCTAAAGTTCCGAATGTTCTTGGCAAAGTTGCCCAACTCGTAGCGTCCCGGACGCCAGGCGGGTAGCTGGAGGTGCACGTCATCTTCCAACTGATCAATAATTAACTGAAACGACAGCCAGTGCAGGTTGGGCTGCTGGTACGAGATTTGGCACTGAAACATGGTAGGGCAAGGGGTTAGAACCGCCAAATTGCACATATTTTGCAAATATTCCGCGGGTAGCAGGCTAAGTGTTGGTTCGTTGGCGTAACTTGAGCGGCGTTTGTTGCAAGGCTACTTATGAACTACTACTCGCTCTTGCTGGTTGGCTTCGGAGGACTGCTGGGAAGTATACTACGCTTTCTGTTGGGGGTGGGGTGCGACCGGTGGTTTCCGGGCTACCCCTACGGCACGCTCTTCGTAAACGTGGTAGGGTGCTTTCTGATTGGGCTATTCTACGGCATGATCAGCCGCGCGTGGCTGCCCGAGTCCGGAAGCAGGTTGTGGGTGGTGGGCTTTTGCGGCGGCTTCACCACTTTCTCGTCCTTCTCGTACGATGGCCTGCGCCTGCTGCAGGACGATCGGTGGTTGGCCTACGGGCTGTACACGGGCGGCAGTGTGCTGCTGGGTTTGCTGGCTACTTATTTGGGCTGGACCCTGATGCGGTTCGTATGAGGGGGCAAAAAAAATCAGCCCCGCAGAAAGTCCACCGGGCTGATTCGAATCATTTAGTTAAGGGTGTTAAAACAAATTGCCCCTATCAAGAAGAACAAACTGTCAAATGTCGCTCAATGTAAATGTTGCTTAATACAATGGGTTAGATTGCATAGCGGTTACATCAATGATAATACTGTGCCGCGATCAGCGTTTCACGGTAAGTGGCTACCAGTCAAATACTTAGAATAGGTAAAAGCAGTACCAAATGTTAGTGATTTAACCCATTGTTACGCAAGTTGGGGAAATATTCCCCAATGATGTCGGTCTTCGGTCGGTGCAGACGGCGGGCATCAACCCAACAAGGTGGTACGGATTTTTCTGTTGCTCTCTAGAAACTCTGAAACTATGCCAATCTCCAAGAACAACGCGCTGAAATCGAAGGTGGTGGTGGGGTTTGTTCTGGTATTATCGGCCCTGCTGGTAGCCTGTTGGATTTCGTACCGTAGTTTTGGAGAGCTTACCCAGGCGGTAAATACGTTGTCTTCTCCCGACACCACGCTCACGCGCATCGACCAGTTGCTGGTTACCATCACCCAAACCGAAAACGCTTTGCAGGAGTATACGGTGTCTAAATCACCTCAGAAGCTGGCGGCCTATTCCGAGCACGTTGCGCAGATTAGCGACAATGTAGGGTTGATAAAGGCCCGCTCGGACAGTACCGAGAAGAACGTAGACTCTATCTTTAACCTTATCCAGGTGAAGCTGGTGAGTCTGGAGTCTTTCATGAACATTAACCGGCAGCGCGACGAGTTCGATTTTTACGATAAGGCGCTCAAAGAGCTGGAACAGGGGCGAAGGGCGCTCCCCCGCGCTGATTCCGCGCATTTTCTGGAAGATCCGCGGCGCAAAAGATCGCTCATGAGCCTGGAGCGACTCAACAATCTTATCAATGCCGACGAGATTGACGCCGCCGTCCGGGAAGTAACCGAACTGCCCGCTGCGTCGGTAAAGAGAATTCTGCGGCAGGTGCGCAACCAGCAGGCCGATCGGCAGCGAGAGATCAACGAGCAGGAGCTGGCTTACCTGGAAAACAACGCGCAGGTGATGGGCAGCATCCACGCGCTGCTCACCCAACTAAAAAACCAGCAGCAGAACCGCTACTACGCCCGGTCCGAACGCGCCAAGGCTTCTATCCGCGATGCACTGATCCGCATCGGTATCATTCTGCTCGTGGCAATGCTCAGCGCGATGATCATCGTCTACCTGATTCTGGCGGATATCACTCGTAGCGAATTTTACAAGCGGCGCTTGCTGGCGGCCAAGGCTAATGCCGAGAAACTGGCGCGGGTTAAGGAAGACTTCCTGGCGAACATGAGCCACGAGATTCGTACGCCCCTTACCGCCATCCTGGGGTTCGCCGAGCAATTGGGCTACACTCCCCTCAACGACCAGCAAGATGAATATCTGCGGGCACTAGACGCTTCCTCACAGCACCTCCTGGCCCTGGTGAATGACGTGCTCGACTTCTCTAAGATTGAAGCCGGAGGACTGGTGCTGGAGCAAGCACCGTTCTACGTGTTAGAGGCAGTAGAGGAGGTGCAGTACGCGCTGCAGCCCCAGGCCGAAAAAAAGGGGTTGTACCTACGCATCGACGCTGACGAAGAGCAGCCCAACTACGTGCTGGGCGATGCCTTCCGCCTCAAACAAATCCTCTATAATCTGTTGTCCAACGCAATAAAGTTTACGGCAGAAGGCGGGGTGACTATCTCGTTGCGGATGGCCCCGCACGCCGTTAACGAGTGCAAGGCGATTATCGAGGTACAGGACACCGGAATCGGCATCGCTCCCGAAAAACTGCAGTCAGTCTTCCAGGTGTTCCACCAGTCCGATGCTTCCACCTCGCGCAAGTACGGCGGGACTGGCCTGGGGCTTTCTATCAGTAAAAAGCTGGCGGAGATGCAGGGGGGCACCATTCGCGTAACCAGCACGATGGGAGAAGGGAGCACGTTTCGGGTGGCACTCCCCTACCTAACCGCCGTAGAGCCGACCGACGAAGTGAGCGAAGCAGTAATCATCCTACCCAAGGCCCAACAGTATCATGGACGGGCGCTGGTGATCGACGACCAGCCGCTTAACAGCCAACTGCTGGCATTGGCCCTAAAGAGTAGGGGGGTATCCGTGGTGTCTGCCGTCTCTGGTGAGGAAGGGCTGGCCGTGCTGCGGCAACAACCGTTCGACCTTGTCTTTTGCGATCTGCAGATGCCCGAAATGGATGGCAAACAGGTGATTCGAGCCATCCGGGAGGAGGAGGCCGAGGGTGTGCCAGTGCCGGTCATTGCCTTTACCGCCAACGTATTGCCTCAGGAGAAGGAGCAGTACGGAGCGCTGGGGGTGAGTGACTTCTTGCTGAAGCCCTTTAACCACCAGCGCATCGATGACCTACTGAGGCAGCATCTAAACACCGTTGGGGATACCAAAGAGAACGCTTCCGACGAACCACTCGCCCAACCGGCCGCCGGTTATACCCTAGCGGGGGTAAAGCAATTTACCGGCACCGACGTAGCCCTACTAGTAGATTACCTTGAGAACCTAACGCGGTCGTACGCTGCCTCATCCGACTGCTTGCGAAAGGCACTGCGGGAGCACTCGGCTGAGGGGTTGTCGTTCTACGCGCACAAGATGATATCGCAGGCCGAACTGCTTCAGCACCGCTCGCTTACCGCTCAGTTAAGGCAACTGGAACAGCTGTCTCCGGGCGATGTTGTCACGTTGGAGGTGCATCAACTGGTGCAACGCGTCGTCGAGAGCGCCGAGCTGCTTACGACCGACCTGCAAACCGAAATGAACCGGCTGCAGGAGGTGGCGTAGCGAGATACTAGTACCATTGCATAACCCCCCAGTACGCCTATGAACTCCCTAACGATCTACTATCTCTTCGCCCTTGCGCTCGGGAGGCTATGCTGCCCGGCGGTGGCCCAAACGTATGCTTCCGAAACCCTGCGGGTGCAGCCAGTCTCGGATCGGGTATACCAGCACACCTCCTTTCTGGACACCGAGAGTTTCGGCAGGGTGCCCTGCAACGGTATGGTTGTGGTGAGCGAAGGCGAGGCAGTCATCTTTGATACCCCGGTTAGCGAGGCGGCTTCTTCGGAGTTGATCGATTGGGTAGCGGATCAACTGCAATGCTCGGTGAAGGCAGTTGTTCCTACTCACTTTCACCAGGACTGCCTGGCCGGACTGGATGAGTTTCATCGCCGCCAGATTCCGTCGTACGGTTACCGGGCAACGATTGAACTAGCCAAAAAGAACGGGGTTACCCCGCCCCAGCGCTCCTTCAATGAGCCGCTGGCGTTGTCGGTGGGCAATCAGGTTGTAAACGTTGCCTTTGTGGGCGAGGGCCACACGAAAGACAACGTAGTAGGCTATTTTCCGGCAGAGGATGTGCTGTTCGGGGGGTGCCTGGTAAAGGAGGTAGGGGCGGGGAAGGGAAACCTGGCGGATGCTAATCCGAGCGCCTGGCCCGTTACGATTGCCCAACTGCAAGAGCAGTATCCCGAAGCAAAGGTGGTTATTCCCGGTCATGGCACCCCCGGGGGAGGTGAGTTGCTGGAGTATACGCGTACGCTGTTTACACCGACAGAGTAAGCAGCCAGGATTATCTTACTCTAGTTTGTAGCGCTTAAGCTTGTTGTAGAGCGTCTTACGGTCGATGTTGAGCACCCTGGCCGCCTGCGTTTTGTTAAACTTTACTTTGATTAAAGTTTCTTCGATGAGCGCTTTTTCGGTCTTCTCCTGCACGGCTTTTAGGTCGGGATTGTCTACCGAAGCCGAAAAAGCGGTACTTACCTCGCGCGTGGTGGGGTACACGATCTCCGCCGGTAGCGTGTCGAGCGCGATGAGCGAACCGGTAGACAGCAGGGTCGCCCGCCGGACTACGTTTTTTAGCTCTCGGATGTTGCCCGGCCAGTGGTAGGTTTGCAGCTTGTTGAGTACCTGTTCGTCGAAGCCTTTGATAGATCGGTTCAGCTCGCCGTTGGCCTGCTCCAGAAAGTAGCGGGCAAACAGGGGGATGTCATCGGTCCGCTCGCGCAGCGCCGGTACATTGATCTGGAACTCGTTGAGTCGGTGAAACAGGTCTTCACGAAAATCTCCCGCCCGCACCGCTTGCTCCAGGTTCTCGTTGGTGGCCACGATAATGCGTACGTCTACCGATACGTCTTTGGTGCTCCCTAGCTGCCGCACGGTTCGCTCCTGGATGGCCCGCAAAAGCTTCATCTGGTTTTCGTAAGACAGGTTGCCGATCTCATCAAGGAACAACGTGCCGCCGTCAGCCGCCTGAAACTGTCCGTCTTTGTCCTGCAACGCGCCGGTAAACGCGCCCTTCAGGTGACCGAACAACTCGCTGGCGGCTAGCTCTTCCGAAAGGGCACCGCAGTCGAGGGCGACGAACGGCTTACTTGCCCGTTGGCTTTGCTGGTGGATCATCCGGGATACGTACTCCTTGCCGGTACCACTTTCGCCCTGCACGATAACCGAGATGTTGGTGGGAGCCACCAGATCGATGTGCTTTTTTACCTCCAGAGCCCGGGGGCTGGCCCCCTCTACAAACGAGAAGGAGGGAAGGGTGGGGCGAGATGCCTGCGGCGGTGTCTGAAGGGTCGCCTTCTTTTCGGTAAGCGCCTGATTAATCGACAGGCGAATCTCATCGGGATTAATGGGTTTGGTGACGTACTCAAAGGCCCCCAGTTGCATGGCCTTCACGGCGGTTTTGATGTTGGCGTAGTTGGTCATGATGATGACCGGAAGGTGAAAGTAGCGCTTCTTGATGTTTTTGAGTAGCTCTAAGCCGTCCATGTCGGGCAAGCGATAGTCGATCAGCACTAGATCATACGACTCGTCGTACACCGCCCGTATGCCTTCTCGAGCGGCGTAGGCTTCGCCCGTTTCGTAGCCCTGCTGGCTTAAAAAATTCCGTAGCAAGGTGCAAAAAGCGGGGTCATCGTCGATGATTAGTATACGAGGCATTCTTTAGCGGTTGATGATAACAATCTACAAAGATAAGTAAGACGAAGCACTAGCCTATGGTAACGTAAAAAAACAAAAAAAGGCTCCGAACCGCTGGGTTCGAAGCCTTGATTACGCTTAGCGTCAAGATATTCTACTGCTGCTCGCCGTCTTCGTTAAAGGTAACCGTTTCTTCGGTAGTACCATCGGTAACGTCAAACTCGTACATCTTAGCTTCAGTACCTTCGGCCGGGGCTAGCTCGGTCACTGTCTGCACTTGCCACAGTGCGTAGTCTGATCCCTCAAAAGCGTTCTTCACTGCTTCAGGAAGTTGCTCAAACTGTACCTCTTGGCCCTCAGCCGAAGCGGTGTAGTCGTCGGCGGGTTGCTCAATTTCAGAAGAAATTTCTTCATCAAGGGTTGGCTCGTCCTGAGGAGTTACTTCATCAGTAGGGGGCACTTCTTCAGTGGGCTCGCTTACTTCTTGGGCAAAGGAAGCACTGGCGAACAAAAATGTCATAGCAAACAGGGCAAAAAACAAATTTTTCATAGGTCTAGATTTTAGAATTAGGTTTTGAGTAAATGAGTATACCAATACCTTATAGAATAGTGTGCCACAAAAAAGTTTCGTGCGTAGTACGCTGACCGTCAGCACAGTACGAAAAGAAGGCAGTAAGAGATTTTAGCCGCACAGTGGGGAAGCCGGTCTGCTTGGTGCGCGGTTTGTAGAAATTGTCTACGTTAGTAGCTCTCTTCGTCGTTCGGAAACTGCTGTTGCTTCACGTCCTCAATGTACCGGCGTACGGCGGCATCCATCGAGGTCTTCAGATCCGCGTAGCGACGCAGGAAGCGCGGGTTAAAGTCCTGCGTGATGCCCAGCATATCGTGCAGCACCAGCACCTGCCCGTCGGTGCCCGGCCCCGCCCCGATGCCGATGGTAGGAATGTTCACCGCCTGCGATACCCGTTCGGCCAGGGTGGCGGGCACCTTCTCGAGCACCATACCGAAGCACCCGCACTCCTCCAGCAACTGGGCGTCTTCCAACAGCTTCTGCGCCTCCGGCTCTTCCTTGGCGCGCACGTGGTAGGTACCAAACTGGTAAATAGACTGGGGCGTGAGTCCCAGATGGCCCATCACGGGCACCCCGGCACTGATGATGCGGGTAATAGACTCCCGAATCTCCCGTCCGCCCTCTACCTTTACTCCGTGGGCCCCTGATTCTTTCATGATGCGAATGGCCGAGCGCAGCGCCTCAGAAGAATTGCCCTGGTATGACCCAAACGGAATATCTACCAGCACAAACGCGCGCTGCACCGCCCGCACCACCGATGAAGCGTGGTAGATCATCTGATCCAGGGTAATAGGTAGGGTGGTTTCGTGCCCCGCCATCACGTTAGAAGCAGAATCGCCTACCAGAATAATGTCGGTGCCCGCCGCGTCTACGATGCCCGCCATCGAGTAGTCGTAGGCGGTGAGCATGGTAATCTTTTCACCCCGCTGCTTCATTCCCTGTATTTGATGGGTGGTGATCCGCTTCGGAGCCTTCGGTTTTTCTGACGGGTGGACTGACATACGGTAAGCTCGTTTAGTTCAACACAAAACAGCACTAGCAAAAAATCGTTAGCGAATAAATCTTCTAAAAATCAAAGTATCGCTTCGTAACGGAAGGAGGTCAACTTACGTACTCGCCAGCACTAATAAAAGCTTTTTTGGCCTCCTTCGGGGAATGTTATCCTGCTCGTCGGGCAGAATTCGGGCTAAAAGCGTAATTTGCAACGCGGGCGTCCTACTTTCGCTCCTTTTTTAGTGCAGCAGAGGAAGATTCGGGGTGAAGTGATTTTTTGACACTAGCTACCCTTTTACATACTTTTTGGGTAAATACGCGCGCTGCGTTACCCCGTAGCGTCCGCCCCTATTGCTCTATTTTTATGAGTATTCTAAGTATTAAATTGCATTATACAAATACAGGTATAGCCATGCAACAGTATCCAGAACTAACAAACACATCGATATCCGCCGAAAAGTTTTACGACGAGTTTAGAGCAGTGCTGCCTCAGGATAAGTTTTTTACTGATCATGAGTTTGTAACCTACTGTGATAGCTTTCAGCGGGCGTACAATAAGTTTTTGCGCCAGCACCGGCGAAGTCCGTATCGGGTAAACACCCTCATTCGCGCGTACTTCTTCAATAACCAAGGGCATCTAAAGCGCTTGGCCCTTTTTGCCATCTTTATTAAGGAGTCGATGGAAGAAACCGAAGAGATGCTGCTCGCGTGCGAGTACTACGAACTGATGAACCGGTTTAACGCGTCGCGCGAGAAGATATCCCGCTTGGTAAGTGTGATGATGAGCGACTCGATTTAAGATTAGCCAAAGCAAAACGAAGTGAGCGACCCTTGTCAGGTCGCTTTTTTTATGAAATACCGGGTGCTACGCTAGTCTAGAGTCCTAGTTTCATCCCCAGATAGTAGTTACGGGGTGCCGAAGGCTGGAAGTATCGCGCACCGAAAGCATTTAGGTCATTGCCTAAACTGTAGATCTGGTTCAGCGCATTGTCTACTCCCACAAAGAGCCGAAGACGCACGCGACGGGCGGCAGCGTTTTGGTACCCCACCTTCGCTTGAACCAGGTGATAGCCATCGGCGTAAACGGTATTGGCATCGTTAAGCGGAATCTTGCCGGTGTGGTTGTAGGTAGCGTTGGCGAACAAACCGTAGCGGGTGGTGGCCTGGGCCGAAAGCACCACGATCTGCGGGGCAACCCCGGTAAGGCGGTTGCCCGAAAAGTCTTCTTCACCCTTCGCGTAGTCAGTAAACGTAAAGTAGTGATAGGTATACGCTCCGCGTAGTTCCAGATTGCGCAACCATCCCCGCCCGTCTTCTACGGCGAACCAGGTGCTACCCACCTCCAGGCCCCGCTGGTTGGTGCTTCCGGTATTGGTAAATAAGGTGGTGCCTCGCTCCGACTGTCGGGGCACAATGGTTTCGTCGAGGCGGAAGAAAAAAGTGGTAAGATCAAAATCAAGGGTTGGCAGCACGGTGCCCCGCAACCCCAGTTCGTAGTTGATGCCCCGTTCGGCCTCCAAACCCAGGTTGATACTGCCCTCGTTGGTGCGGATTTCGTCAAGGGTGGGGGGCGAGAAACCGTAGCTCACGCTCGCGTGGGCCGCAATCTGCGGAGTGAGTGCCTTGGTGAGGCCTACGCGGGGAGTAAGTACCGGGGCGAAGCGCTTCTCAGACCGGTACGTGCTGTCGAGCTCCGTATCGATGAGCCGGTAGATATCGTAGTTCAGTAAGTTGTAGCTCGCCCCTACCGTAAGCGAAACGTCGTAGGGGAGTTCTAGCAACGCATTGGCGAAGAAGATGGCCTGTTGGGCGCGAAGTTCGTCGTCGAAGTTAAGGGCGCCGGGTTGGCCGTCTCGGTTGCCAAAGTTGCGCGCCACGTTGGTCGACCGCTGCACTTCGGCACCGGCGGTGAACCGGGTGGGCAAGATGCCCATCTCCGTATCGTAGTGGAACCGGCTACGTACGCCGCCACTTTGCCGACTGTCGCGCTTATAATCGAAAATAAACGGGTTCTCGAAAAAACTGAAGTCGCCGTAGACGGTGGTAAGGTTGCTCAACTGCTCGTTCCAGTCGTAGTGCTGCGATACGCCCAGCAGCACGTACTGCTGGTTGATGCTCGCGTTCGAGGTTTTACTGCCCGCCCGGGCCTGCCGCGGGTTTTCATCGAACTGCTCCTGGGTGAGTCCACCGGGAATTTCGTAGTCAAGGTTGGCGTACAAAAAGCTTGTGCTTATCTGCCGAGCGGCCGATGGCTCAAACTGCCCGCTAAGCTCCAGCACGTCGCGCCTCATGGCCGAATGATCGCGGTAGCCCTCGGCCTGCTGGTGCGCGTACTTTACGGATAGGGTCGTGTTCTCGGACTGCACGTTAACCGTACCGGTGTACCGTTGCAGTCCGAAGGAGCCCCCGGTGGCACCCAGTTGCACGGCAGACGGTGACTGGGTATCCGCGTCGCCCAGGCTACGGATGTTCACCACCCCCCCGGTGCCCGCGCCGTACACGCTTCCGGCGGGTCCTTTAATCACCTCAATGCTATTCATATTGATCACATCCAGCAGGTTAAAGGCGGTGCTACCGGTAGGGTCCGTGAACGGAATGTTATTCCAGTATACCTTGATGTTTCGTACGCCGAAGGGAGCCCGTAGCGAACTACCGCGGATGGCGATGCGGTAGCTACCCGGTGAGCGCTCTTCCATCCGTACCCCGGGCAGGGTGTTCATCACCGGCACCACCGAAGTCTCATCGTAGGCCTGCACTTGTTCGGGCTCGATGATGCTAATGGCTCCGGGAGTGTTCAGTAGCTTCCGCTGGTTGTCGTAGCCGGTGATGATCACCTCGCTCAACTGTTGGGTTCGGGCTACAGTGGTATCGGATAGTTCTTGGGCGGATACGTGGGTCGAACAGAAAAAAAATAGGGCCAACGGGAGCGCCGTTAGAAGATATCGTCGCATAAAAAAATAGATAGGAGGTTGGAAGGGAAAGGTACGGAAAATAGTGCGAACCCAGGAAGTAAAAGTCCATGAATGAACCCAACGGGGATTGAATAAGCTTAGTTTTGCTTTTCAATTCTAACTGAACCAGCTGATGCTAAAGATTACGCTGCTGCTCATCAGCGCCATGACCGTGATGGCGGGGGCGCTGGTAGCCCCGTCGCTGCCTTACATGGCCGAGGCCTTTGCCGGGGAGAGTAATGTAGAACTCAAAACCAAACTGGTGCTCACCCTACCGGGATTGTTCATTGCCGTGGGGTCGCCACTGGCCGGTATGCTACTGGACCGTTACTCCAAGAAGAAGTTGATCGTCGGTAGTTTATTGGTATACGCCGTAGCGGGCAGCGCTGGCCTGTTCTTAGACCAACTTTCGTTGATCCTGGTTAGTCGGGCGCTGCTGGGGCTCAGTGTGGCCATTTCGATGACGGGCGTTACCGCGATGGTGGGAGACTATTATGAGGGGGAAGAGCGGTCGCGGTTTATTGGCATCCAGGGCGCGGTAATGTCGTTCGGAGGAACTGTGCT
Source organism: Tunicatimonas sp. (assembly GCA_049650865.1). Taxonomy (GTDB): domain Bacteria; phylum Bacteroidota; class Bacteroidia; order Cytophagales; family Cyclobacteriaceae; genus Tunicatimonas. The sequence continues at coordinate 16,557 of JBASAY010000107.1, read as the reverse complement.
GGTGGCCCTGTCGGGTTGGTTGGCGGGCTTCAGCTGGCGTTACCCCTTCGGAGTGTACGCCGTCGGTTTGCTGGTAGCCGGAGTGGTGGGGGTCGTGATCCGGGAGCCTAATTCGGTCGTAGATCGCTCGGCCGAAAAGCAAGCTTCTTCGGCCGAGCCGATCTCGCGCTTGCAGTGGATTGTGCTAGGCACCGTATGCCTGGGAATGATGTTGTTCTACGTGATTCCGGCTCAGTCGCCCTTTTTACTGAAGCAGGCCGGAGCCACTTCGAGCTTCGTTACCAGCCTGGGTTTGATTGCCGCCACCCTAACGGGAGCGTTATCGGCGTTGGGATACGGCTCGCTCAAAAAGCGCATGACGTTTAACCAACTTTACGCCCTGTGTTTTTCGCTGTACGCGGCGGGTTACCTAAGCATCTTGTGGCTAAACGCGCCGGTAGCCATGGTGTTTGCCCTGGCTATCAGCGGTTTCGGTAGCGGGCTACTGATCCCCAACACGACGCTCTGTCTGCTGTCGCAGACTACGCCGAATAATCGGGGGAGCACCATGGGGCGAAATACTTCCGCTATATTCTTGGGGCAGTTTCTCTCCCCATTGGCCTTTCAACCCTTACTAGCCAACGCTTCTTTGCCGGTTGCATTCTTCGAGAGCGGCTTACTGGCGTTAGCAATTGCCCTAGCGTACGCGGTGGGAGCAGTTCGCTACCAACGAGCGCAGGTCAGCGGCCAATAATAGCGCGTCTAAAATTTGCTAAGCGCTTTCTCTAGATCTTCAATAAGCTTCTGAGAAACTTTTCGCGGCTTTTCTTCTCGCGCCTGCTTCAGATGATCTAGCGCCTGCTTACCGTATTCGGTCAGCCCGGCGGGATTTTTATCGTAGTTGTAGCTACCGATGCACCACTCTAGTTTCTCCTTAATTTCAGTGTACTTACCGTCCTCCAGCTTATCGAATTTGCCAGCAGCCAGTTGGCACTGTTTGGATAGCTCAGCGGCAGGATCGGCAGCTTTCTTCGTAACGGCTCTTTTGGGGGCTGCTTTGCGGCTAGCGGTTGCTTTCGTAGCCGTTTCTTTTTTAGCGGGTGTCTTAGCCATAACCAGTTTGATTAGTAAGGTTTAGTTTGATAGCGCGAATTTATGTAAAAAAAACTGAGTTGCGCAATACGTGCGACTAACTCGTTAGATTTAAAAGCGAAGCGTAGAGGTGGTGCCTTGGGGGCAATGGGAAAAAAGGTTAAAAAATAGAGAGTGGGTGAAAGATGAAAAAAGGTAACAGTCTTTTTATATTATAAGGCAATCAGTTCAATCTTTTTGCCAAACCACGTACGTGGACGAATAGGTAATTTTTCAAATAACGATGGGGAAGTTTTGCCTCAACCTATTCGTTGTCTAGGTAGATTATACTACAATTTATACTCAGTATTTCTATAGTGCAAATAACGTCTTTATATTGCATACTTTTTTTGAGTATATGTAGTTCTTTTTGCAAGAATTTTTAGTACATTGAGCTTGGATGAACTATTAACGGTCATGAACGAAAAAAGCAAATTACTTCTATTACCCGCGCATCGTTCGCGCAAAGTAGAGCGCATAGGTGATCTAGCTACTCAGTATCTTGAGCAACTCAGGGCGCCGAAAGCCAGCAAATAGATTTACTAGCGCAGAAACTTAAATGTATTGTCGGTGAAGACAGCAACGGTTCTCACGCGCCGGTAGGGGTACTTCTTACTGGTGCAGTCGATGATTTTCATAGGCATCAATTTGGCTTCACCAACTGCTGCCGGGTGCACTGCCCACAATGGGCCTTCTTTCTGCACAAACCGTAGCAACTGAGGTTGCTTTACCAACCGCACACAAATGGTAGTCGGATGGTTAGGGTAGTTCAGCTTCGGCTTTCGTTCGGGATACACCACTTCTAATGGTTCCGAGGCGTATTCTAACAACTCCCAGGCCAGTGGCGGCACGCGCTGCACAAAACTATGTAGCTGATCCAGGTGAGCGATTAGTACCCGATGTATAGGAACATCTTGCGTCACGCTAGCCAGTGGGGTGAGTACCTCCAGCGCTTCCGGATTTTTAACCGAAGTAGCAATGAGCTCTTCCTGAGTATTAAGCAGTCGAAATAGTGGCGCCTTCACTACGGCTCGAAGGTAAACTTATCAATAGAAGGAAGTAGTAAACGCACGTGGGTGCCCTGCTGTAGCTTGCTTTTAACCGTTATCTCGCCTCCCAGCTTTTCTACGTTCGACTTTGCGATGGTAAGACCCAGACCGCTGCCCTGCGAGGCTGGATTGCCCCGGTAGAACATGTCGAAGGCGCGCTGCTGCACGTGGCGACTCATCCCCTGTCCGTTATCTTCTATGGTAATACTAACTCCCCGTCGGTGTTGGCGGATGCGGACGTGAACGAAAGAGTCCTCTATGTTGGTACGGCGGTACTTAACTGCATTCTCGAGCAGATGCTGCATAACCAGACGAAACAAGCGTTCTTCCGATCGTAACCGCAGCGGTTTGCTCGCTTTAAATTCAATACTCACTTTTTCTCGGTCAGGAAAATCGCATAGTGAGGCGACTACTTCTTCCACCGAGCCTTGCACATCGAAGGTGGTGAACCGCTGATGCATTTCGTCCGTCCCCAGCTCCACCAATCCCCTGACCGACCTCTCGAGCTTGCTAGCGCTTCGCTTTACCAAAGACAGGTAGTGGGGCAGGGTCTGTGGATTATGTCCGGTTTGCTCAATGACCTGAAACAGGCCCAGGATGCTAGCCAGCGGGCCCTGCAGATCGTGAGATACCTTATAAATTAAGGTCTTCAACTCCTTATTGCGTTGCTCAAGGGCCCTCGAGGTAAGCAGCACTTGCTTCAAATCTTTAGCGATTAGTAGGTAGCCAGATACCGTATCGTGTTGTTTTAGCGCTGATAAAGACAGCGCTACCGGCAGGGTGGTGGTGCGTTGCACCTTAAACGAAGTCTCTACATTGTACAGAGGCTCCTGTTGCTGCGCCAGTTGTTTTAGCCGTCGGCTGAACGAAGCATTTTTTTTGGCAAAAAGATTTTCCAGAGGTTGCCCTACCAGTTCCTCCTCAGCCTTGGCGAGCAGCTCGCAGGTCTTGTCGTTTACCCGCTCGATGATAAAGTTTTCGTCAAAAACGATCAGCATATCGGCAATTCCGTAGAGTACGCTATCCAGATACTCTTTGGTAACCACCCAACTGCGCAACTCCTCACCGAGCATGTTGATCCCTGATGCAATGGCGTCCAAGCCGTCGAGTTGGTGCGAGAGTGAAACCTTCGCTGATAAGTCTCCCGCTGCCAGGTTCATGAGTGCCTGACTAATTTCTTCAATTCGGGGTTCTTGATCTCTTTGTTTAGTCATGCAATAAATTGAAGGCTCATGCTGAAAATTTGATTCCAAACTGAAACGATGTATGGTTTAACAAGGTAGTAACAGGTACCGAGGCAAAGGCGTAGCTAGTCATCACTTTGGTACTTCTTAAGCCACTCCCGGGCGTCTTCTAACTCGGTGAACAGACGAAAGGGGTACCGAGGCTGCTGAAACTTAAGAAAGAAATTGGCGATGGTGCGGGTAACCGGATTGCGAACGATTACCGCCAACGCAACCGTATGCTGATTTGCCTTTTCGGAGGATAGCGCCTCACGGGCCGATTTGGTCAACTCCTTTACCTCCGATCCGTCCACAATAATTGGAAAAGTTTGCCCATCCACAAACGATAGTCGCTGGTCAATCATCTCTTTCGCTAAGGTTGCGTCGATCTCCTTCTTCTTAAATTTAACGTAGAGGATCCCGTCCTTTAACTCCATGTATACAGAGTCATTGTTCATGAATTTATATTTCATAAGGTAGAAGTGATGGAATTGTTCTCCGCAAAATCAGCATCCATAGATATCGTACACACGTAATTTAGCGGTAATATCCCCAAAAGTTGACAGGGAAATATAACCAATTTTGGCCAAAAAAAAGATTGATATGGCTAAAACGAAACACAATCACTTGCTAGACACGATCAGCGACCTTATTCTTAATGCGCAACGCCAGGGGCTGGTTCATCTGTACACCGAAGGGCCGCACACCAACGGTCGTTTTTTAACCATTAAAGGCAAGCAACTCTGCCACTTTGGTACCACCAGCTACCTGGGGTTAGAACAGGACCAGCGACTCAAGGATGCGGCCATCGAGGCCATCCAGCAGTACGGTACGCAGTTTCCTATGTCTAAAACCTACGTCTCGTTCGGACTGTGCAAAGAATTAGAAGACTGCCTGCGCACTATGTACCGGCGTCCGGTAGCGATTGCCAAAAACAGTACCTTGGCCCACGTGGGGCTCATTCCTAGTTTGGTGCGCGACGAAGACGCGATGATCCTCGATCAGCAGGTGCACGCCAGTGTGCAAAGCGCTACCCAACTACTTAAGCCGCGGGGCGTCACTGTACAAATGGTAAAGCACAGCAACATGGAAATGTTAGAACAGATGATTCTGCGCCTGCGCGATACGCACCGCAAAATCTGGTACGCTGCCGACGGCATCTACTCTATGTTCGGCGACACGGTGCCCCTACCTGAACTAATGCAACTAGCCCGAAAGTACCCCCAGTTACACCTGTACCTCGACGACGTGCACGGCATGAGCTGGGCCGGACAGCACGGAACGGGCTACGTGATGCAGGAGCTAGGAGTGGTGCCCGAACGGGCCGTACTCATTGGTACGCTGGGTAAGTCATTCGGGGCCAGTGGCGCCGTAGCGGTGTTCAGTGACAACGAACTCTACGAAGCGTACCGCGTGTTCGGTGGCCCTCAAACCTTCTCGGTGCAGGCCGACCCCGCCAGTGTGGCGGCCGCCCTTGCCTCCGCGAAGATTCACTTGTCGGACGAAATCTACGGTCTTCAGCAGGACTTAGCCGACAAAATTGCTTACTGTAATCAGCTAATCGGGCAAACCAACCTGCCGTTGATTAAGCAGAACGCCTGTCCGGTGCACTTTGTAGGCACCGCCGTGCCGGGCATTGCCTACAACCTGGGGCGCCGCCTGCTTGCCGACGGTTTTTACGTAAACGTAGCCACTTTCCCGGTGGTGCCCGCGCGCAACGCGGGCATCCGATTTTCTATCTCCCGCCACAATACCCGGGAGGACATCAAGGCGCTGGTAGACGCCATGGACTACCACTACGCACAGGTGCTGCGCGAAGAAGGATACACCCTCAACCAGGTGCGTACCGCCTTTAAACTGCCGCCGCTCGCCGAAGAAATCAGGGTAGAACGGCAGCCCGAGCGTGAACCGCTGGTAGTGCAAATCGCCACCCGCGCCGAGCAGATAGATTCTGCCGACTGGAACGCCTGCTTTGGCGAACGGGGGGCTATGGACTGGGAGGCGATGCGCCTGTACGAGCGCGCCTTCTCTAACAACGATCGGCCGGAGCATAACTGGGAGTTTATCTACCTGATACTGCGCGACCAGCAGCAGCATGTTGTGCTGGCTACCTGCTTCACGGTGGCCCTGTGGAAGGATGATATGCTGGCGCCCGCCTCGGTATCCGTGCAAGTAGAAGAACGCCGCCGCAGCGATCCCTACTACCTTACGTCCCGGACGCTAGGCATGGGTACGCTGGTAACCGACGGAGAGTACTTGTTTGCCGATGCTGATCACCCCTACTACTACGAAGCGCTAAAGCTGCTAAGCGTAGAGATAGAATCGCTAAAGGAGACGTACCAGTGCACCGCGGTTAGTCTGCGCGACATCGACGCCAGCACGCCGGGCATCAATGATATGTTTTACACCCAGGGGTACTTCAAGGTAGACCTGCCGGAAACCTGCGTGATCGAGGAGCTGCCCTGGTCCGACGTAGATACGTACCTGCAGCACCTGCCGTACAAATCGCGCTACCACGTGCGCAAAGACGCCGCCAAGATGATGCACCACTTCGACGTAACGGTGCAAACCACCCTGAGCGAAGCCGACCTTGATCGCACCTACGCGCTGTACCAGAACGTAAGCAACAAGAACCACGCCCTCAACAACATCGAGTTTCCTCGTTCGCTGTTTGAAACCATGAGCCAATCGGACCGCTGGGAGTTTATCCAAATCAGACTCAAGCCCGAGTACTTGGCCTCCGGCGAGTCCGCGCTGGTGGGCGCGGTAGCGTGCTACCAAACCGAAGAGAGTTATTGTGCCGTGGCGCTGGGCATGGACTACACGCACGTGACCTCGTTTAAAATCTACAAGCAGGCGTTGTTTCAGATCGCTCTGCGCGGACAAGCGTTGGGTAAGCAGCGGGTATTTTTAGGGATGACCGCCGCCCAGGAGAAGAAGAAGTTCGGCGGAGTGAAGAAGACCCGCGTGGCCTACGTGCAGGCGCAGGATAACTACAAGCTGGAGCTTATCGAGTCGATGGCCGGAGTGAAGGTCTAAGTAACGAAGCAACTGTTCCTAGCCGAAGCGGCTAAGGCCGCCGGATTACTTTCTTGGTAACAGTTTGCGTTCCGGTGGTAAACTGAAACACGTAGATGCCCGCGGGGTAGGGGGACAAGTCGACGGTACTGTCGGGGCGGGGGATAATCGGCACCTCCCGCCCCAGCAGGTCGACCACCCGCAACTGCTCGTAAGTGCCCTGCACCCGTACCAAACCGGTCGTCGGATTCGGAAATACGGTCAGGTTGGCCGGTGGAGAAACTTCTTCGCCGGGTAGATCAGTAACCAGCTGCGCCCGTTCGCGATCAAAGCGGGGGCGGATCATCAGGCTTCCTTGCAGGTCGTTGCTCTGCACCCAGTCATTAGAGACACTATAAAAAATTCGTTCTTTGGTGTCGGTGTTCTTGTCGTACCCAACGATCAGAAACTGGTCGGTGCTTTCCTGTTGGTAGCCTACGTAAAACGTATCCCGCACCGCAACGGGCGACTCGAGTTGGTAGGTGATGAACTGGTTGTTGCGCGATGCCCGCCTGGTCAACAGCACGTCCGACTCCCGCAGCACAACCTCGCCACGGGCGGTGTCGGTAAGCGACTTCCAGACGAGTAGCCTGAACCGGGTATCCTGATTTTCTGCCAAGTTGGGAAAGTGAATCTCAACGTCGGTGAGTAGGTCTTCTTCCGGTACCACAAACTGATAAGCCACCCGCCCGCCGGTTTGGTTTAGTTCCAACCCGAATTCGGCGGTGCCATCGTCGTAGGCCAGCGTCTCGTTAATCACAAAAGTGGTGCGCACCGTGTCGTTGTCCCGATAGTCGACGGACAGGTTGAAGGTAGTGTCTCCTTCCGCCCCGATGGATGCCACGCGCGGCTGGTCGCCCGTTTCAATGTAAAACTCACTCTGGATGAACAGCGAATCTTGGGTAAGATCAAAGGCCTCGGCGACCGGTGCGCCCACCGCAATGGTACGGCGGTCGAAGGCAGTAGGCAGCGGGCTTAGTGCGTTGGCGGAGTCGCTCAGCCGGTACAGCATCTGGCCGGAGAGCGCATCATTGAGGAAAGCCTCAAACGTGGTACCCACTGGCTGGCTACGCAGGTTGTAGTATTGCACCGACGAGCCCGACAGGTAGCGGGACGGATCGGCTCGAAACTGTTTCATGGGCACCTGGGTGTACTCGCCGAAGGGCGAAGTAGGCAGCGAGGTGATGGCGGCGTCGGGATACGCCAGATCGTTGGCGCTGCGCCCCTGGTTCAGGTACACGTAGTCAACGTTCCAGGTGTCAAAGGCCGCCGACGGTCGGCTAAACGACTGAAAGCGGAACTGAAACCGCTCGTGGAAGTAGGCCAGGTTGCTTACCGCCAGCACCTCCTGCGTAAACACATCGGTCACCAGTGATTCGCCACCCATTTGCGACCACACCGTTACCCAGGTAGTGTCGGCGGTTTTGAACTGCAAGCGCAGCGAGTCGCCCCCTGACTCCGGAAGCTCGCCCCGGCCCTGGGGCTGCCAGAAGAAGCTAAGAAACACGCTGTTACGCTCAGCTTCCGGTACCAAGGCCAGATTGATAGGGTGCGATACCAGCTGATCAGACAGCGCACTACGACTGGCGGCGGTATCGTAGGCGGCCCCCCGGGCGTCAACCCCATCGAAGGAGGCAATCCCTACCGAGGGGGGAGCAATGCCCAGTCCGGTGTTGACCAGTACGCTCGGCCTCGAAGGGGACTGCCAGTGCAGGGTGTCGGGAATGGTGAACCCCGCTACGTCGGTGATGGGCTGCGAGAAATCATCCCAGAAGGGTAGCGTTAGTACGGTGTCGAAGGCCTGCTGGCGGGCATTAGGAGACTGCTCAGAAGAAGCAGACAGCGGGATCAGCCGAACCGACTGAGCGGCGACGTAAGCGTTTGCGATCCCGAGTGTGGCGGTCAGGAAAAGAGCACTTCGGAGAATATTGCGAAAATAAACTTGCTTCAAGAGGATACGTTGGTGCTTGCTGTTGCTTTTACAACGGCGGGGTGGGCAAGAAAGTGCAACGGGAGCTTCGCGCGGTGAGTTTAGAAAATGTCGTCTTCTTCTACGTCAGTATCCGAGGGGGAGCTGTCTTCTTCCTGATCAAGGGCACTTTCCATCGGTTGCTCGTTACTGAAACGATCCAGCCACAGGTCCACTTCTTCGCCAATGCGGATGTTGTCGCCCGCCGCGGGGCGCTGCTTCACAATCACCAGACGGTCTTGCTGTTGCTGGGCCTGATCCTTAGGATCACGATCCGATAACGTAGCATCGCGGAACAAGGTGCCGCCTACCTTTAGGCCGGAACCCACCACCACAACTTCGGCTTCTTCCATCTCCAGGCCAACCAGATCGGGCACCTCTAAGAGCGTATTGCCCAGTCCGTCGCCCACCAGTAAGTCGATGCGCGTGCCTTTGGCGATCATCTCGCCCGGAGCGATTGCTTGTCCGTTGCGGCGCTGCTCCAGCACGGCATTCTGCGCCAGGTCGGGCACGTACTCAATCGCCCCCAGTTCTAGTCCGTAACTTTCTAGCACCAACTGGGCGTTCTTCACCGAACCGTCGACCAGAGCGGGCATCTTCACCTTGGGCGGATTTGTAGCGTTGAGCGTAAGAAACAGTTTGCGGTTTTCCTTCACTTTTGCTCCGGCCAGCGGGTACTGCACCAGCACCGTTTTCGGGTCGTACTCATCGGTGAAGCCCGAGTCGGTAAGCACCTCATAATTGAGGTTACGCTGGGTAAGAAACTCATCGATGTTATCCAGGTGAATGCCTTCCAAATCGGGCACGGTTACCGTCTCATTGTGGTGCGTGGTAGAGGGTAAGTACGAATAAAAGAACCACAGTCCGCCCACGGTGGCCAGCAGCAGAATGATTCCCAGGTGGATAAGTACTCCCACCGGCGAATTTACTTTGAATAAGTGTGTCACGTTACGGTTCACTTTGGGTTTGAGTTTGGTATTGATAGAGCGGTTAGCGGACCCCTTAGTTGATGCGGTAGAGATAAGCGTCCTCGATGTAGGTACCGTTAATCACATTGCCGGTAAACCATATGCCTGAAATCCCCGAGCCTGTGCTAATCGCGGACTTTAGCAGGGTATTTAATTTGTCGTTAGGACCCATTGCAGAAACCTCATTTAGCGAGATAGTAATTTGGGGATTACTTCGTAATACACTTTGAACCTTCTCGTAGGTCTTTCTCGGGCCGTGTTTTTCGAAGAAAGAGGTAACGATCGCTAGACGATACACTTCCGACTCGCTCCGGTAGTACCAAAACGCACTGACTACTTCTAAATCAGATTGATCTAGTAAGTTTAATAATTTTTCACCCTCTTCAATGTCAGGGCCTACCAATATTGCTTTATCCATGGTATTACTCCGTGTTTGCGAGCGGTCACCGCCGTGTACAAGTCAGATGCCGCCACTTTCGTATTCAGTTTGTACCGGCTTTCTTCGCTCCACTTCTCTACAATCGCCCAATTGATTTCAAACTGTTGATCCTTTCTTCCTCTTTCCAGCTCTTTATACAGATCTGCTGCCCTAATTAGTTTGCTTAGATCATGCGTGTAGCTATCCAAGACAGCTTTCTTATCCGGAAAATCGTGCCGCCTCACGTTCTTGGCAATGCATGCTTTCAGAGCGCACTCTACCGCATAGCCACCAAGGCAATAAGCTCCATCGTACAGCCCTTGGTCTAGCAACGCTTTAGCTTCCTTAATTCGTATTTGAGACAGTTTTTGTAGCTCTTTTCTATTCACTCAGTAATTTCTACGCTGCTTTGATGATTGCACGCACCTGTTCGTTTACCAACGCGTTCAAGTCTAACCCGGCGGCCCGCACCTGCTGCGGAAAGATACTCTCTTTAGAAAAGCCCGGCGTGGTGTTGGCCTCGATGAAGTACAGCGTTCCTGCCTTCAGAAAGTAATCAATGCGCACGAAGCCTCGGCAGCGAAACAGCGTATAAATCTGCTCGGTGAGTCGCTGGCAGCGGTCGCGCACCGCGTCGTCTACGCGGGCGGGGGTAATTTCTTCCGACGCTCCTTCGTACTTGGCCTGAAAGTCGAAGAACGCGTTCTTACTTACTACCTCCGTAACGGGCAAAGCCTGTGCCACACCGGCTCGGCTAAATACCCCGCAGGTAAGTTCTTGTCCCTGAATGTATTCTTCCACCAGCGCTTCGCGGTCGTGCTCCAGGGCGTTGCGCACCGCTTCCGCCAGTTGCTCAGGTTGATCTACCTTGCTCGCCCCGAAGCTTGAGCCGCCGTTGTTGGGCTTCACGAAGCAGGGGAAGCTAAACTCTGTAGCCACTTGGTCTACCCGGGAGAGGTCTTGCTCGGTGAGCGTCACCGACCGGGGCGTGGTGATGCCGTGGGCCCGCACGAGTTCTTTGCCCACGCTTTTGCTAAAAGTAATCGCACTGCAGAGCACGTCGCAGCCGGTATAGGGAACACCCATCAGTTCGAAGTAGCCCTGAATCTTACCATCCTCGCCCGGCGTGCCGTGAATGATATTATATACCGCATCAAAGGTGACGGTCTGCCCATCCCGGCTGAACGAGAAGTTGTCTTTGTTGATCGGAAACTCCTGTCCGTCCACTTGAGCGTACCAGCGGTCGTGGGCTATCACCACCAGGTAAGGATTGAAGGCGGTTCGGTCCAGGCAGGCGAGCACCGTTTCGGCGCTGCGCATCGAGATCACGTATTCGTGGGAGGTGCCCCCGGCCACGACGGCGATGTTCTGTTTCATGGGTTTCAGCGTTTAATCCGGCAAATGTACGACTATTGGGGAATTATCTGCTGCGCAACTCGCTCAGCCTGCCGAAACGCCTCCCGATCCAATTCGGTAGCTGCTTCTTGTTCGTCAAAGTAGGCCAGCAAATCGCGGGTTTGGATGTTGCCCACCAAGTCAGTACCGGCCATCGGACAACCGCCCAACCCGCTCATCACCCCATCGTAGTGGCGGCAACCCTGTTGGTAGGCCGCATCGATCTTTGCCGGGCCGTCGGTCGCCGTGGTGTGCAGGTGTAAACCAAACGTAACCTCCGCGTAGGCCGGAATAGCGATCTCCAGGGCGCTACCAATGACCGAGGCGGTACCCAACCCGGTAGTGTCGGCCAGCGTGATGTGCCGCACTCCGGCGTGGTGCAACTGGTCAATCCAGTGCAGCAACTCCTCTACGCTCCAGGGGTCGCCGTAGGGATTGCCAAAGGCCATCGACACGTACACCCGCAATTGCTGGCCGTGCCGCTGACTCAAAGCCAGCAGCTCCTGCACCAGCGCAAACGATTGCTCTACGGTAGAGTTGATGTTGCGCTCTAAGAAAGTGGGTGAAATAGAAAAGGGAAACCCCAGATAGGTAATTTCCTTATGTTGACCGGCCGCCTCAGCTCCCCGCCGGTTGCCCACAATGGCCAGCAGCTTCGAATCGCTCGCCGAAAGATCCAACTGCGATAACACCTCGGCCGTATCGCGCAACTGAGGAATCGCCTTAGGCGACACAAAGCTACCAAAGTCGACGACCGAAAAACCACAGCGCAGAATAGCATTGATGTAGCGTACTTTGTCGGCGGTAGGAATAAACGGTTTGATGCCCTGCATGGCATCGCGCGGACATTCGGTGAGACAGACCATAGGATAATGGATAATGACGAATGAATAATGAGTAACGACTATCATTCATCATTACTCACCATTCATTTGTCATTCGTTTAAAATGTGCCGAGAGATTACGACTCGCTGAATTTCCGAGGTGCCTTCACCGATCTGCAGGATGCGCTGGTCGCGGTAGAAGCGTTCCACGTCGTATTCGCCCATCAGGCCGTAGCCCCCATGCACCTGCACCGACTCGTCGGCCACCTCTTTGGCAATCTCCGAGCAGTACAACTTAGCCATGGCCGCTTCCTTGGCGAAGGGCTTTCCATTGTCCTTCAGCCAGCAGGCTTTGTAGAGCAAGTTGCGACCCAACTCCAGCTTGGTCGCCATATCGGCCAACTTGAACGAGATCGCCTGAAATTGAGTAAGCGGCTTGCCGAACTGCTCACGCTCCTTAGCGTAGCGAATAGCCATCTCGTAGGCGCCCTGCGCGCAGCCCAGTCCCATGGCGGCAATCGACAGGCGTCCGCCGTCCAGGGTTTCCAACATTATTTTGGAACCTTGTCCGCGTTCGCCCAGCAGGTTTTCTTCGGGCACCTGGCAGCCGTCAAAAAACAATTGCGAAGTGTTGGAAGCCCGCCAGCAGAGCTTGTCGTGCATGGTGGTAGCCTCGAAGCCGGGCGTGTCTTGATCCACAATGATGGTGGAGTATTCTTTCTTACCATCGGCCTCGCCCGAAACCGCCTGCACCGTGGCTCCTCGGGTAATATCAGTAGCCCCGTTGGTGATGAAGATTTTAGAGCCGTTGATCGTCCATTCGCCGTTTTCCAGGCGGGCGGTGGTTTTGGTCCCCCGCGAGTCGGAACCCGCGTTGGCTTCGGTGAGTCCGAACGACCACAGGGCTTCGCCGGTGCACAGGGCGGGCAGATACTTCTGCTTCTGCACTTCGGTGCCGAACTGGTACAGTGGATTGATTCCCAGCGAGTTGTGAGCGGCAATGGTCGCCGCCTGGGAGCCATCTACGCGGGCCACTTCCTCTACGGCGATGATGTACGACAGATAGTCCATGCCGTGGCCGCCGTAGTCGGGTGAGATCACCATGCCGAACAGGCCCATCTCGCCCATGCGTTTGGTAAGCGGTATCGAGAACTGTTCGTGCTTGTCCAGCTCCCGCGCCACGGGTTTTATTTCTTTCTCGGCAAAGTCCCGCACCGATTGGCGGATGAGTTCGTGTTCTTCGTTGGTAATCATATTTTTTTATACCGTGGAGACGCGATTAATCGCGTCTGTACTAATCAAGCAATATCAGGGGCACGTTGCGCTCGATGCGATCATCGAGGGCTACGCGTACCTTCTGCACCACTCCGTCGCGGGGGGCGGTGAGAGTGTTTTCCATTTTCATGGCTTCCACCACCAGCAGCGTGTCGCCCCGCTGTACCGTATCGCCCTCCTGCACGTGCAAGGCAATCACTTTGCCAGGCATGGGCGAAACCACGGCATCGTCCGACGCCGTATCGAGTTCAGTGCTACCTACTAAACGCTTCTTGGGGGGTAGATCGTTTCTTCGCAAGCGGAAATTAAAGCCCGCCAGGGTCACCACAAACGCTCCCTCCTCAGTTTCTGACACGTAAGCCGTGTGTAACGCATCGTTCAGCCGGAAGTCAACGCGTCCTTCCTGCTGAGCCACTATTTGCACGGCGTATTCCTGATCGTTGTGCGTGGCCCGATACGACCCGGGCGCAGTTTCCCGCAGCTCAACCGTTAGAGAAGCTTCGTCAAGCATCACTTCCAGCACCGACACCAGTCGCCAAAAGCCAACTTCCTGCCATACCGATGCCGGAGCCGCCGTTTGGGCACTGAAACTGTACAGTAGCCCGGCCAGTACCACGGGCAGCCGATCAACGGCGGCCTTTTGCTCCTTCATGCGCTCAATAATTTGGGGCGTGTGCTCATCGCAGTAGTGGGTAGAGATGCGATTGTCGCGAAAGTCGTCGGTGCTGAGCAGCGCGATGAGGTAGGCTAGGTTAGTATCGATGCCGTGGATAGCGTAGTTCTTCAGGGCGGTGATGGCGTGCTGTCGCGCCCGCTCGCGGTCGGTGCCGTAGGCCACCAGCTTACCAATCATGGGGTCGTAGCGCGGGTCGATTTCCGAGCCGGTGACCACGGCGGTGTCGAGCCGCACGGCCCCGGAAGAGGGCGGGTGGTGGTAGGTGATGGTGCCGGGCGAGGGGCGGAAGTTTTCTTCGGGAGCTTCGGCATACACCCGGCACTCGATGGCGTGGCCCCACTGCGGCACGTCGTCCTGCTGGAACGACAGCGGCTCCCCGGCGGCTATCTTGATCTGCTCGGCTACGATATCAACGCGGGTGGTCAGCTCCGTAACAGGATGCTCCACCTGCACCCGGGTGTTCATCTCCAGAAAGTAGAACTGCTCATTCTGGTCCAGCAGAAATTCGATGGTGCCCGCGTTGGTGTAGTCGATGGCTTTGCCAAGGCTAACGGCGGCCTCGCCCATGGTGCGGCGCAGTTCGGGGGTGAGGGTGGGCGAGGGGGCCTCCTCGATAATCTTCTGGTAGCGGCGTTGCAGTGAGCACTCTCGCTCGTAGAGGTGCACCAGGTTACCGTAGTGGTCGCCTAGCAGTTGCACCTCAATGTGGCGGGGCGACTCTAAATACTTCTCGATATACACCGTGGCGTCGCCAAAGTACGCCTTCGCTTCGCGACTGGTAGAGGTGAGCGCGCCGGGTAGTTCGTCGGCGCTACGCACGATGCGCATGCCCTTGCCGCCGCCGCCCGCGGCCGCTTTCACCAGCACCGGGTAGGTCAGGCTGTCGGCCTGCGCGAGAAGTTCATCCGAAGTGCCCACTACCCCTTCGGTGATGGGCACCCCGGCCCGCTGGGCAAAGGCGCGGGCCTCCACCTTGTCGCCCATGGTACGGATGGCCTTACTGCTGGGCCCAATAAACGTGATGCCTACCCGCTCGCAGGCTTCCACGAAGGCAGTATTTTCCGACAGGAAGCCATAGCCCGGATGAATGGCTTCGCAGCCGGAGTGCAGGGCAATCTCGATGATCTTCTCGATGTTGAGGTAGGTGTCGTTCAGGTCGCCTTCGCCCAAAGCATAAGCTTCGTCAGCTAGTTGCACCGGTAGCCCTTCCCGATCGGAGTCGGCGTAGATGGCGGCGGTGGCTACCTTTAGCGACCGGGCGGCGCGGATGATGCGGACGGCAATTTCGCCCCGATTGGCAATGAGTAGTTTGTTGAACATGGGGGTGTCTTTCTGGGTGGTTAGGGTGTTGGGGACTTTCTGGGTGGCTAGGGGGTTGGGTATTAGGGGTTGGGAGTTGGGTGCGTAGGTCCCAATCCCCAACACCCAACACCCAATCCCTAATCCCCCTCTTCACCCCTCCAATCCGGTTTTCGTTTTTCTAAAAAGGCGCGCATGCCTTCTTGTCCTTCGGGCGCGGCGCGGGCGTCGGCAATCATGCGGGCAGTGTAGTCCATGGTTTCTTCTACGCTGTTTACCTGCGCCACGGTATCGATGAGTTGTTTACAGCGGCGCACGGCTCCGGGCGCGGCGCTCTTCAGCTCGGCAACAATGTTTCGCACCCGGGCTTCGGTGTCTTCTTTGGTGCGGAAGCACTGGTTCACCAAGCCCACCCGCATGGCTTCGATTCCGTCGAAGCGGCGTCCGGTAAGCATCAGCTCGCGGGCGGCGGCTTCGCCCGTGCGGCGTAGCACGTAGGGGGCGATGGTGGCCGGAATGATGCCGATCTTTACCTCGCTAAACGCAAAGGTAGTATCCTCCACCGCGTAGGCCATGTCGCAGGCGGCCAGCAGCCCATTGGCCCCTCCGAAGGATGCGCCCTGCACCACCGCGATAGTCGGCAGGGGCAGGGTGTACACCGCGTGGAAGCACCGGGCCAGCTGCTGATTGCTCTGGTAGTCTTCCTGGTAAGTGCGCTCCGAAAAGCTGCTCATCCACCCAATGTCGGCCCCGCCGCAGAACACCTTACCCCGCCCCCGCAGCAGTAATGCAACAATACCCTCCTCCTTTCTTACCTCGGTAAGGCAGGCGATGAGTTCGGCGATCATCTCGCCGTTGAAGGCATTGCGCACGTCGGGGCGGTCGAGCCACAGGGTGGCGATGCGATCCTGAAATTTGAGTTCAATGGTGGAGTAGTTCATACCGGGTGATGTAAGCAGATGAGTGCGCAGCGGGCGTACTAGTGTAACCGGATTAGTGGAGGTTGGTTATGACGGCGGTAGGCACGTACTTTTGTTTAAGTATTAGTTATAAAAAGTTAAACATTTCTGAATGATCTTCCGTTGGGGTGGATAGTATTTACATGTCTCCATTAACCCTTATTAACTAACGTCATCATGAAAGCAATTCGTAACCTAGCCTTATTGGTTAGCATCATCATACTTGCGCCGGTAGTAGCTGCCGCCCAGGAAAACGATAGCCTGCAGAACAACGATCTAGCCTCACTGCTGGGCCTCGAGGACAATCAGTACTTTGCCGACCGTGATAGTGCCTA
>JBASAY010000106.1:0-9569 GCA_049650865.1 Tunicatimonas sp. | reverse complement strand
AAGCTGTGCTTGCCGGTGAGCAGCACCGCCCGGCTGGGGGCGCAAATAGAGTTGGTCACCGTAGATCGGGTGAAGATCGCCCCTTCCTGCGCAATCCTATCGATGTTGGGCGTCTCGTTCAAGCCGTGTCCGTAGGCGCTGATGGCCTGGTAGGCATGGTCGTCGCTCATAATAAAAACGATGTTGGGCGGACCATCGGAAGTTTGGTCGGGCTCGGGCTTTGGGCTGCAACCGGCCGCGGCAACGAGCAAACAAGTGATAAAAGCGGTCAGGGTGTCTTTCAGGTTCATCATAGTGATAGTCAAATAATGGTTATTGGTTGATTCTTCCGGCTTCCCGCACGTTTTTTCCGGTGATGCCCAGCAGTTTATCTCCCAGGTCTTCCCGGGCTTCTTGGGCTAATTTCTGTAGCATCTGCACCACCTTCGGGTAGCCTTCCTGCACGTCGTAGCGCTCGCCGGGGTCGCGGCGCAGATCGTAGAGGGCTAGTTCGGTGGTCGCCTGACGTGTCTCACCGTCCACTCCCCCGGTGCCGGGCAGCACTCCCTGGTAAGTGCGGTGCTCGTGCGGAAACACCAGCTTCCAATCATCCTTCCTAACGGCTTCCAGCGCATTATCCTGGTAGTAGTAGTAGAACGTTTTGCGGGGTTTGGCTCCGGCCACGCCCTGCATCAGCGGCAACAAGCTCACCCCGTCGATCTTCTTCTCCGGCGACGCCACGTTGAGTATATCGGCGAAGGTAGGCAAAAAATCGATGGTCGCGGCCAGCTGGTTGCAGACCGTACCGGCCGGAATCCGGGCGGGCCACTTCATGACGCAGGGCACGCGCTGCCCGCCCTCGAAGCTGGTTCCCTTGCCCTCGCGCAGCCCTCCGGTGGACCCGGCGTGGTCGCCGAAGTTGAGCCACGGACCGTTGTCGGAGGTGAAAATTACCAGCGTGTTATCGGTCAGACTGTTTTCCTCTAGCGTCCGCACAATCTCACCTACCGACCAATCGATTTCCATAATCACGTCGCCGTACAAACCCTGTGCGCTCTTCTCCTTAAACTTATCCGACACCGCCAAGGGCACGTGCGGCATTGAGTGGGGCACACAGAGTAGAAAGGGCTGATCTTTATGACTGTTAATGAAGCCAACCGCCCGCTCGGTATAAATCGTGGTGAGTTGCGCCTGATCCTTCAGATTCTCGATGGTTTTAAACACCGTATCCTGCGCCATCAGTGGCAGCTCGGGGTAGCTGGCCTTGCGGGCGTGGGTTTCCGGGGTGGCCAGTTGCATATCGTAGGTCCACTTCCACATGTCGTTCGAGTAAGGTACGCCCACGTAGTGGTCGAAGCCCTGCTGGGTGGGCAGAAAGGGAGCCCGGTGCCCCAGGTGCCACTTGCCGTACATCGCGGTTTGGTAGTCACCGGCCCGCTTCACCAGTTCGGCGATGGTCTCCTCGGCGGGGTTAAGTCCGGTGGTGGTGTGGGGGTTCAGCGCACCGCTGATGCTCACTCGGTTGGGGTAGCATCCGGTGAGCATGGCCGCTCGGGAAGCGCTGCACACGGCTTGTGCCACCTCGAAGTTAGTAAACCGCATGCCATCGGCAGCCAGTCGGTCGAGATGGGGCGTCTGAAACTGCGTTGCGCCGTAGGAACCCAGGTCGCCGTAGCCTAGATCATCGGCGTAGATCAGGACAATATTAGGAGGCGGGGCTTTGGTCTGAGCCGCAGCATACGCAACGGTACCGAGAAGAAACAGTAAGGGCAGAACGAAACGACGCGTACGCAAAAGGCAGGTGATGACTTGGTGAAGCGACAAGCTAGCTGATAATTTAATCTTTCGCAACGGTTTTTAAGTCACCTAACCGTCCGCTAGCCTGCTCGTTCGGGAGCCCGGCACCCCATTTATTTGCGTCCCTAAAAGAACACTATCAACCTTAGAATCGCTTATTAGCTTTTAAAGGAGTACCATTTAGATCATACGCCCGAGCTATTAGAGGTTATTCTGATAAATTCTTAAGGTTCGTGTCGACCGGGCCACGGCGGCACGAACCTCCGGGTAAAAAATTATCAGAATAAAGTTTATTGAGGTGGTAAAAAAGTGAGTACAGCTAACAGAATGAGAAGCATTTGCTAAACTGGGTTAAGTTAAATGAGTTCGGTGAAAAAGCACAGTGTACCCGATAAAAATTACAGAAAAGTTGCGCTCTCATGGCAAACTTACCAAAATAGTGTAGTTTTAGTGCTAATTATCTTTTTACCTAACCTTAACGATTAATGACACACTCTACTAACCGAGCCTACTACCAACGTTGGTGGGCTTCCCTGCTGCCAGTGGCTTTGCTGCTCACGGTAGGTCTCACTACCAGTCAGGCGCAAATGAAAGTGCGCCCCGGCGTGATGGACACCTGTTACGCCTCTCCCGAAATCATGAATACCCGGGTGCACGCCGAACACATGATGGCAGAGTCGCCCCAACTGCAGCAGGCCCGCACCGCCGCCGTTGCCGAGGTGCCGCCCGTTAAAACCGCCGAGTTCATTGTGAACTATACCGGCTTTACTCCCGAGGCAGAAGCTGCTTTTCAGTACGCCGTAGACATCTGGGCGACGATCCTGGTGTCCGACGTGCCCATTCGGGTGGACGCCAGCTTTCAGGAGCTGCCTCCGAACGTACTGGGGTCGGCCGGACCTACCTTTATCTTCTCGGACTTTGACGAGAGCGTAAAGCCGGAAACCTGGTATATCTCGGCGTTGGCCGACGCCATTGCGGGCGAAGACTTAGCCGAAACCATGGACAGTGTGGTGGGTGCTCCCGACCTGCGGGCGCGGTTTAGCAGCACCTTCAACTGGTACTACGGCACCGACCTGAACACACCTTCCGATCAGTATGACTTTGTTTCAGTGGTGCTGCACGAGCTAGGCCACGGGCTTGGTTTTATTGGAGGAGCATCGTACACCGATTCTACCGGAATTGGCGAGGTTCGCATTGCCGGGTTGCCGATCATCTACAGCGACTTTGTGGAGAACAGCGGCGACACCGCGATCTTATCATTGCCCGACTCATCCAAAATACTGGGCGATTTTCTTACCAGCAACGACCTATTTATGAACGGTGAGAACACCGTAGAAGCATACGATGGGAGAGAGCCTAAAATCTACGCCCCTACGGTTTGGCGAGGCGGCTCTAGCTACTCGCACTGGGACGAAGATTCATTTCCAGCCGGAGACCCTAACTCTCTAATGAGCCCTCAGTTTGGCTTCGCAGAGTCTATTCACCAGGTAGGCGAAATTACCAAAGGTTTATTTGAGGACATGGGCTGGACGATCAATGAGGAGCCGGTTACGCTCATCAGCCTGCGGCATACCGTGAAGGCCGGAGTGAACGGTGCCTGCTTAGGGGCTACGCCTAACACCGACGAGGTAGGTATCCTGCCCGGGGGCACTGCCTGCTTGTACTATACGGTAACCAACGTGGGCGATTTACCGCTTACCCTACACACCCTGCGCGATACCCAGTCGGGCCTGATCCTGTTTAACGTGAAGCAAGATTTGGCCCCCGGCGAATCGCTGACGGTAACCCGGCAGATCAGGGTGCGCGAGCGCGACCTGCCCATCACCAACGTGGCCACCTGGACGGCCTCGCAACCGGGCGTTACCGGACAGGTGTCTGCCACCGCCGTGGCCAAACTATTCTACGCTCCCGTGGCCAGTATTCGGCCTCGGCGCGAGGTGTCGGTACGGCTAGAACCTGATGCGCGTAAAACCCGCAACCTCAACATTGCCAACCGGGGGGGCTCACCGCTTACCTACCGCACGGTGATCCGTGAAACCGACCGCACCCTGGAAGAGCGCGTGGCTGAGAGTCAGGCAGCGGTAAGCCAGTTGAGTACTACTCCTAGCGCTACGGTAGGAGCTTCGTCGGTAGCTGAGTCGCCGCTGGCCGAAGCCTACGGGGGAGACCTTACTGCTTATCAGGGTGAGGCACTGCGGACGGTTCAGTTTGCTACCGACTTTGAAGATTTTGAGGTAGGACCATTGGGTACGCAAAATGGATGGTTTGCTACCGATAGCCTGGCTCAGATTTCGGAAGAAAGCCCCTTTAGTGGCAGTAAGCACCTACGGATGCTCTCAGACAGCACCGCAGAGGATCAGTACAGTGTGTTTTCTCCCATAATAACTGGTGGTACCGAACCATTATCAAGCTTCGCGATGAAGCTAAAGTTGAACGGCGCTGCCCAGTATCGTATCTTCCCCTCGAGCTTTTCAGACGCCGCCGGCCCATCCATCGGAGGAGCCCTTCGGATTCAGCCCGACGGAAGCCTGTTTATCTTTGACCCCACGGCGGGCTACGTATTTAGCGGATACGTGCTGCCCGAGGGTTACGTGGATTTTAAGTACGTCGTTAATCGCGTCAATGGCACGTTTGATTTCTATGTCAATGATCAACTTCTTGCTCAAGAAATCATCTACTTTGAAAACGATATAAACTTCGTAGAAGTACGCTACTACGGCGGAAGCAGCGAAGCCAGCCTGGATATTGACGACTTCGAGCTCATCGATGGTGATGCGGCCGCACCTAGCTGGGTATTTGTTGATCCCCCTGCCGACACGGTAGAGGTACGCAGTCGCCTACGGGCTGATATTATCTTTGATTCGGAAGGACTGGAACCCGGTGTTTATCAGGCTGAGATTACCGTAATCACTAATGATCCGTTCAATCCTTCGGCCGTGGTACCGGTGAAGATGACCGTGAAAGGCGATCGTCGTCCGCCCGTGGTGCAGCCGCTCTACTTGCGCGAATTGGTACTCGTAGATGCCGACGCTAACCGCGCCATCGCTCCGCTGAAAGACGGCGATGTGCTAGACCTCGATGTGCTACCAGCAATTAGTGTAGAAGCTATTCCAGTACGTGGCTTCCGGGGAGCTATAGAGTTTTACGTTGATGGCGAGTTTGAGGGGCGTCAGCGTTATGCCCCCTACGCCCTGGCAGGGGATGTCCCAGCGGGCAACTTTGTAGCTTACGACTTTACAGCGGGCACCTACGAAGTAACCGCGGTAGCCATCGTAAAGGGCGACAACGGTCAGGATCAGACCGACTCGCTGTCGGTAAGCATCCGGGTGATCGGCGGCGACCAGAACAGCGTGGCAGCGCGTAACGGTGCGGGACTGGAAGGAACCACGATCAACCCCGAAGGGCTAAGCTACCAGACCTACCCCAACCCGGTAGCGCAGCGGTTTACGGTGCAGAGTCCGAATGCTTCGGACCCGATTGCGCACTACACCCTGATTGATAACCTGGGGCGGACACTGGTTTCTAAGGCGGTGAACAACGCAACCACCCTGGAGGTAGATATCACGTCACACCTGAACCAGATCAGAAACTCAGGCATCTTCTACCTGCGGCTGATGACGGTCGAAGGGCGTTCGGAAACGATGCGTTTGCAGATAGAATAAGCGAGTAAGTAGAAACTGTCTGCAGTTTGAGAGCGTGCTTGGCCTTCGGGTTAAGCACGTTTTCTGTTTTAGCGCAAATGACACATCTCGCCTGTCTTCTATGAAGCTAGTATCAATTTTCCTTTCGCTTACCTTTGCTTTCGCCTCTTTCGCCCAGACTTCTGTCGAACAAGTAGATCGTAGGCTAGAAGCATTCCTGAATGCGTAGTTTACTAGCTAGACAATGGTCTTGCAATGCCCGGTGTACAGAAAGATTTAGTATTTTGTCGTGAGAGTGGTCATAAACCTATATTTTATCGCTAATACTTGTACCCTTATGTTTCTTCCCAGCAACCAAAGGCTTCAGAATATTTATAGAATTATTGCGGTAGTGCTTCTGATCGCGTACCCAATTATTTATTTCTGGCTCGACCAGGGAAGTGCTGTAGCGTTCGCGGCTATCTACTTATCGTGCTTTATCATTCTGAATTGGTACGCGTGGAAGCTGATTGACGGATGGAACAACAGTAAACCCTTAATCAACGAAAGTATTCTTTCGCATGAGGCAGATTTGTCTGCGGCAAAATTGAAGCTTAAAGTAGAGCAATTAGTGCAACGACGGCGGTGGCGGGTAAAAAACCAGAGTACTGAAGAAGGCATCTGCAGCACTATGATAGAAACTCCCATTTCCCTCTACTCACTCGGAGAGAACATTCGTATCACCGCCAGTGTAACTAAAGGCTATGCCGAAAGCGTGAGGATAGAAAGTTCCCCTAAAATTCCTACTACCGAGGTTGACGACGGTAGAAATCGAGCTAACGTTGAAGCAGTACGATCAGCTCTAGAGACTACGCTTCAGCCAATCGATTGAGCATCTCTAAATATTAACTGACCAACGTAGGGCTCCGAAGATTGGCTACCCCTCAACAGTATCTTCCTCCTTCGGATTAAAGAAACTGTCATACTCTTTAAAAAATATTCCCGACAGCGTAGTTACGTATACGCGGGAACCCAATCTGGCTACTGAAGTAATCTTATGGCTCTCCATACCGGTATTGTCTAGCTCAGTGTAGTGAATCACTCCTTCCTTCTGTTCAAGGTGAAACAACTGGCTATTATAGTAGGCAATTGTTTTGTCTTCCACTAATTGGTAGTTGAGCAAACTGAAGTTGAAGTCAACGTCTCTTATAAGTTCCCAATCGTCACCTTCGTCGGAAGTATATAACTCTCGGTTATGAAGTCCGTACAGTCGGCCGTCAATGGTGAACATCTTGTACAGCGCCTTATCTACTACCCGAAGAGCGGTTCGAGTAGCGTCGATTTTGTACGTCCCGGCGTCTACCACCACGTAGAAGTCTTCGCCAAAAGCATATAGCGCGTATAAGTAGCCGGGCAGGTCGAGGGTCCAGGTTCTAGCAGTGTCCAAATAGTTGAGATCCGAGCCGTAATTTTCGGTAGTCGTGGCTACCACTAATCCTTTGATAATATTTTCTTCTGGTACGGTGCGCGCGTAGTAGATAACCAAAAATTCGTTGCGCGAATTAACGGCCATACAATTGCTCATGTGAAACCTAGGGAAACCAAAGCCAATAAAAGCAGTATCTAGGCTAGGAAGATGCAAGTAGAAGTCAGAGTTATCAAGCACCGGATTGCTATTAGGGATCACCCGAACGGCTTCATGATTAGCCGTCAGACTAATCTGGGGGGTAACCGGCATCTTATGGTTCTGATTATAGTCCATCCAAAGGATAGAATGGGTAACGCTTTCGGTAGAATCTCTAAGCTCAATGTGAGAGAGATGCTTAGCACCGAGCAAGTAAAGATTGCTACCATCGGATGCTGCGTTATATTGTCCACGAAGATCATACAAGAAGCGCTGGTCCTCTTCCCACTGAGGCAGGGGTTCGGCGGCCGGGGGAACCGATTCTTCATCGCACGCGGCGAGGCAAACAAACAGAGCCAATATAACTAAATGGACGCTGAACTTACTGACGTACATAGGATTTGCTTAACGCATGTTGATAGTGGATAAACCATGAAACTTGTCTTAATAAAGCGCAAATCTTACACCAGAAACTTAACTTTGGGGCATAGCAGAAAAATATTCTTGTAGGGTAATTTAACGCGACTATCTGTAGAATTTACAAGGTGTATCATTACTCCTCCAGCAGCCAAGTCACCATCTCGGGGAAGGCAATCACCAGCCCCAGAAAAACGATCTGGATGATGATGTAGGGCACGATGCCGCGGTACAGGTGGCGCGTCGTCACTTCGGGCGGAGCCACGCCCTTGAGGTAGAACAGCGCAAAGCCAAACGGGGGCGATAAGAACGAGGTCTGCAGGTTCAGCGCCAGCAGAATACCTACCCAGATCAGATCAACGCCCATCGCCGCAAAGATCGGGGCCACCACCGGCACAATGATGAAGATGATCTCAATAAAATCAATAAAGAACCCGGCTACAAATACTACCACCATCACAATCGCCAAAAAAGCCATTGGCGACAGATCGGCCGCCTCAATGAGTTGCACCAGGTAACGATCCCCTTCCAGTCCGCGAAATACCAGCGCGAAGGCGGTGGCTCCCACCAGGATGATAAACACCATGCAGGTGAGGTGGGTGGTCTCGCGCATTACATCCTTGAGTACCGCCAGCGTAAACTTGCCCTGGAAGATGGTGAGCAGCCCGGCTCCCAGTGCGCCCACCGCGGCCGCTTCGGTCGGAGAGGCAATCCCCGCGAAGATCGAGCCCAGCACGGCGGCAATCAGCAAGAAGGGCAGCACAAACGCCCCGATCACCTGCTTCATAATACCGCCCCGCCGGAAGGCGGCCACCTCTTCGGCGGGCATGGCCGGTGCCCGGTGCGGAGTTACCACCGCCACCCCCACAACGTAGAGCAGGTACGCACCCACCAGCGCCAGACCCGGAATGAGCGCCGCGGTAAACAAATCGCCCACCGACACATTGAGCACACTGCCCAGCAGCACCAGTACCACCGAGGGCGGAATGATCTGCCCCAGCGTGCCCGCCGACGCAATGGTGCCGGTGGCCAGCTCGGCACTGTAGCCCCGCTTGAGCATGGTGGGTAGGCTGATGAGTCCCATCGTAATTACCGTAGCTCCCACGATGCCGGTCGAGGCCGCCAGCATCGCGCCCACCACCACCACCGAGATGGCCAAGCCGCCCCGCAGCTTACCGAACAGCAGCGCCATTGTTTCCAGTAAGCTTTCGGCCAGGCCAGATTTCTCGAGCATAATGCCCATGTAGATGAACAGGGGCACGGCCAGCAGCACGTAATTGTTCATGGTGCCGTACACCCGCAGCGCCAGCAGGTAAAAGAAATCGGGACCGAACACCGCCAGTCCGAACAGCACCGACACCCCGCCCAGCGTAAAGGCTACCGGAAAGCCAAACAGAATCAGCAGAAAGATCGACAGGAACAGAATCAGCGCCAGGGCTTCAAGCATCGTCGGTGAGGGTGAGCAGCGAAGAAAATAACAGCGACAGTGCTTGCAGCAGCAGCAGCAAGAAACCAATGGGAATGGCCGCCTTCACCACGTAGCGGGCGGGCAGCCCTCCCGGGTCGGGCGAGCCCTCACCCATACTCCAGGCGTTAAGCGTGAACTGCCACGACTCGACCAGCGTCACGTAGCAGAAGGGCAGCAGAAACAGCAGGGTGCCCACCAGGTTGACCCACGCTTGCTGTTTCTTGGTAAATTTCTGGTAGAACACGTCGACCCGCACGTGGCGATCGTGCTTTAGGGCGTAGGCCGCTCCCAGCAGAAAGATAAACGAAAACAGGTGCCACTCCAGCTCCACCACGCCTGCCCATGAGGTGTTGAACAGGTAGCGGGCCGCCACATCGAAGCCAATCACCAGCACCAGCGCAGTGGTGAGCCAGGCAACTCCGCGCCCCACGGTTTCGTTGAGCTGATCAATGAGGCGGACGAGTTGTTGCAGGGTTTTTCTCATGATAGGCCGTCAAATATATCATTATTCCGGTGGAAAGAAATAGAGTAGCCGATGACGGGTGTAGGACAAAAATCCAGTCAAGGAGTTACCTTGAGGTTTAAGGCCAAAATAGCGATAAAGATGAGTGAATCACAAATCAAAGAAGCCACTGCTCACTATGAGCAAGCCCTACGGCAGTGG
>JBASAY010000105.1:0-4514 GCA_049650865.1 Tunicatimonas sp. | reverse complement strand
ACGCTTTCCACCTGTTCTGCGTTGCTTTCGGCGCCCGATGCCTCAGCATCGCGCTTCTCAAGCGCCTTAATCAGACGAAAACCGTCCTCAAAATCTCTCGTTAATCTATATGTCAACACGCCCTAGGATAAGGTGATCAGACGGATATTCAAGCGCTAACTACTTACCGATCAAAGTGCAGTCATCCGGTTTCAAGCCTTAGCTTTTTGCAGTGAACAACTGGAGACTGGCTATATTCCCAATCGAATCATCTTCGTGAGGTACTTTAGCGTATTGATACACACTTATTGTCGTTCAAAACCCGTATGATAACCCTACGTTTACCGCGTTTTGCACCTGTAGGGCCGGACCCATACTGCCATCCTCACGCTCTACGTTGATGTCGTCATCGTAAACGAGTTGCAGCGTTACGTTGGCTGCCAAAAATTTATTGACCCGCAGCACGACCACCGTTTGGGAGTTTAAATCAATGTTTTCCGGTTGCTGGTAGTTGGAAAACAGGTTGAGGTTCGAGCTTACCGTCACGTTTTCCACCACCCGCTTGCGCACCACCAGCGTAAGGCTGCTCCCGATCTCGCCCCGCACGTTTTGTCCGTCGGTACCATAAATGTCCAGTGCCACCAGTTCGTCGTTGAGCACAAAAGTGAACTTGCCCGAGAAGGGCGCGAGGGTTACCGAGAAATAGTCGCGGGCTTTGTCTTTGCGGTCTTTGGCATCATCGTCTTCGTCTTCTTGCCCATTGGCCCGCCGCCTTAGCAGTACCTTCTTGCGCGTGGGCGAATACGTAACACCGAGTGAGGTAATTAGAAACCCCGGCGATAGAAACTCTGACGTTTGAGTAGCGTTGCGCACCGAGTCGTTTACCTCCTCGTAGCGAAACCCCTGGGTAAGCTGACTGCGAAAGTCGAGCAAAGCCGACAGATAGAATCGTCTGGATAGTTTGCGACCGTAGCGCGATATCAGCAGTAGGTTGTCGTTGGTCTTTATAAAATCGTTCTCCCCCCCTCCAATTCTGCCGAGGCCGTAACCTAGCTCCAGGTTATTTTCCCAGCGCCGCCGCACCGTGTCGTCGTATACCGCAAACAGGCTTGCTACCGCGCCGAGCGACAGTGAGTTCTGGCCACCGCCCGCCCAGTTGGCCGATGATACCTGCTGGAAGGTGGAGTTAAAGGAGCCACCGGCGTTCCAATACTGCGGCACGGAGTCGGTTGCGCTTTCTTGCGCTTGGGCGGCACAAAAAACCAGGGTGCCCAGCACGATAAGGATACACTGCTTCACAGAACTATGAAAATAGGGGTACAAAGCCGCAAGGTATGATCTTATCAGGGGTAATTCCAAACAAGGGACTTCGCTACAACAACCTGCCGAAGCTAGGCGTTGACGTTGATTCCTTCTAAAGCAGGTTTGGTAAGAGGCTTGGTGATATACTGAATCACTGACTGGTTGTTCACAATCTTATCAATGTCTCGCTGATTGTCTGAGCTGGATAGAATGACCACCTGGCAGCGCTCCTGCACGGTGGGGGCGAGGTTCTCAAACTCGTAAAGAAACATAAAGCCATCCATCACGGGCATATTGATATCCAGAAAGATGAGACGAGGCAAGCGACTCACGTCGGCGGCATGAGCTACCAGGTAGGCTAGCGCATCTTCCCCTGAGTTTTTTACTTCTACCTGATCGGCAAACTGGGTGATCTCGATGATCCGCTTGCTGATAAAATTATCAGTTTCGTTATCATCAATCAACATTACTAAATCTATCATTGCGTTATCAGCAACCGTTCGGCGTCTACTCAACGCCCTTATCGAAAAAGTGATCTTCTTGGTCGTGAAGGTTATACTTAATCCAGTAAAAAAAAACCAGGAAGGGGAAAGATTGAGAAGGAGGTAATATTTACCTAAAAGTTGCAGACACCCGGCTGCTGTTCATCAGCCAGCGGGCTACTTATAGACCTTCAGTTGCTCCCCCGCCGCCAGGTCGAACCCGTCTTTGTTATTCCATTCCATAAGGTTCTGGATGGTTACCCCGTGCTGCCGGGCAATCTGAAACATGGTTTCTCCGGCCTGCACCTCGTGCGTCACCAGGGCTTGCTGCGCGACGCGACGCGTTTGCTCTTCAGGAGAAACCAGGTAGAGCTCCTGGCCTACCCGAAGGGGCTCGCTTACTTCCAGGGCGTTGTATCGGGCCAGCTGCGTGGCGCTCAGTTGGTAGCGGCGGGCAATACCGTAGAGCGTCTCGCGCGGTGCCACCGTGTGGGTTCGGCGGTTAGCTACTTCGCCCCCCCGCCATCCGTCATCGTCGCCCGGAGCTGCGTAGTTTTCGCTTACTGTCACCACCGGCGTATCAGAAATCCTATCTGCCCTTGGGCGAGTAGCCGACTCCGCAGGCGTATCTTGCTCCTGGAGCGACCTGTTCCGCTGTGCAGTTGGCGCTTGCGAGGAGCTACCAGATGTGGTATGGTAGGTAACCGGTACGTGCTGCGGACGTATAAAGCGAAGCCACAGCACCAAACCGGGCCTCAGGGCGTCTTCCCGCTTCATGCGGTTGTTGCGCGTGAGCTTTTTAAGCTTCACCCCCAAGCGCTGAGAAATACTCCACAGGTTTTCGCCCGCATCTACCGTATGGTAGTGGGCCGGGGCGCGGCTCTTCTTGGGGCGCAGGTAGTAAGCCATTCCTTCCTGCACCCGGGCGCGCTTGCTGGTTAGGTCGTTGAACCGCACCAGCTGGCTAGACGAAACCCCTCCCCGCTCGGCCAGTGCTTGTACGTCTTCATTAGCCTGGGCCACGATGCCCGGAATACCATTAACGAGTAGCTGCTTATCGCCCCGCAGGGTTTTGCCTTCTTTGATTACAGGAAACTTCTCGGTGTCGCGCTGCTCATCGAAGTAGGTGGGGTTACTTATCCTGGTTGCCCCGGTTGGCTGCCCCGCCCGGGTCGATGTCGGGGTGGTTCGGTCGTCCTGGTCAGCGTCTTGTCCGTTGGACGCCCCCCGCTGGGCCAGCAGATCATCGGCCGGAAGGGCGTTGAAGCGGGGCACGATTACCGGAGAAGGTTTGGTAGACGGAATGCGCCGCTGCCGCAGCCAGAGGTTGTAGGGCTCCAAGTAGGATACCTCCAAGCTAAACTCGCGCGCCACATCCGCCAAGGTTTTGCCCGCCCCCTCGGTGTAGGCCACCAGTTGCACCGGAGTATCCATAGGCCGACCTACGGCGGGCTCGAAGGCCAGCTTGTGCGATAGGTACTTGAGCACGTACCAGTGGGTGTTGCCCCGCAGGCGCATCTTCCGCGCGCCGTATTCTGATTTATCAGCCTTCTTGAGCGCGCCGCCGGGGCCCTCGTAGTAGGCCATCAGGGCGTAGAGCCAGTTGTCGAAGTAGGCGTTGTTGCTCTTGAAGTAGCGTGCCGCTCCCCGTGTCGCGGTGATAATGTTCATCCGTTCGTCGACCGCCCCGTTCACGAGCAGCCCTACCTCCTTGGCGGTGCCTTCTTTAAACTGCCAGTAGCCCACCGCTTTAGAAGACGACACCGCGTCGCCTACCAGGGCGCTTTCTTGGATAACTAGGTATTTAATGTCATCGGGCACCCCTTCTTCGCGCAGCACCTGCTCGATCAGGGGGAAATAGGCGTTGATGCGCTCTACCTTGGCGTTGTAGTACTTCTCGTAACGCATCAGCGCGTCAACGTCGGTCTGGATTTTCTTGCGCGCGTCGTTGGTTAGCTCTAGTTGCATATTAGCAAACCGAACCATCTCCGGAACCACTACCCGTTGCTGTGCCCGGACGCAGGGGGCAACCAGCAAAAGAATCAATCCGAAGGTAGCCCAGTAAGGCTTGTGCCGGGCGGCAATTTGATGACAGAGAAATATCATGAATTAGGTAGGTTTCTGTTTTATCAGCATCATAAGTCCGTCGCGCAGGGGAAGCAGCACATTGGCCACCCGGGGGTCGTGGTGCACGTGGTCGTTGAACTCCCGAATGGCGCGGGTCTTCCGGTCGGTTGTTTCGCCAGCTACCTTGCCTCCCCACAGTACGTTATCAACGACGATAAGTCCATTCTCGCGTACTCTGTCAACGATTAACTCGTAGTAACGCTTGTAACTGTCTTTATCGGCATCAATAAACACCAGATCAAAGGTTTCGTCGAGCGTAGGGATTACCCCTTGGGCATCCCCGAGGTGGTAGCGGATGCGCTGTCCCACGCTTGATTCCCCAAAGTAGCCCTTCACCCGACCCTCGAGTTCTTCGTTCCGGTCGATGGTATGTAACAGCCCGTCGCTGGGCAGCGCTTGCGCCATCCACAGCGAGGCGTAGCCCGTAAACGTGCCGATTTCCAGCACCCGCCGGGCCCGCGTAAGCCGCACCAGTGCCGCCAGCAACGCCCCCTGTGCGGGTCCGGACAGCATCTGCGGCATTAGCACCTGGAGGTGCGTCTCGCGCCGGATTCTTCTAAGCAGCGCGGTTTCGGGCGTGCTGTAGGCAGCAGCGTAGGCATCGAGCAGAGCAGTGTTCACAAC
>JBASAY010000104.1:0-2907 GCA_049650865.1 Tunicatimonas sp. | reverse complement strand
CGCAGCAAGTCCTCCCGGACAAAGCAAAACATTTAAGCCCGACGGTTCCAACCTGCCCTGGGTGATTAACGACCTAAAAAAGAACGAAAAACAATTTAAAAAGTGGATCGCCCACGTACAAACCGCTCTGCCCGATATCATTGACATCGATACCGTGGAAAGAGAAGATGATCGGCACCGCTACCTTCGGGTGTTTTACAAGGGGAACATTCGCGTTCCTAGTTGGCTGGTATCCGATGGAACCTTGCGACTGCTTGCGCTTACGTTGCCTGCGTATCTGTCGGACTTCACCGGTGTCTATCTGATAGAAGAACCCGAAAACGGAATTCACCCAAAGGCAGTCGAAGCGGTCTTCCAGTCGCTTTCTTCCGTCTATAATAGTCAGATTATGTTAGCTTCTCATTCACCGGTGGTTTTAAGTCTGGTAGAGCCTGACCAAATTTTGTGCTTCGCCAAAACCAAAGAGGGAATCACTGACATTGTGAACGGGGCTAATCATCCAGCTTTGAAGAATTGGAAGCGCGAAACCAACCTTTCGGTACTATACGCAAGCGGAATTTTAGGCTGATATGAAAGACCTGATAGTTTTGGTAGCCGACAAGAATATGGAGTTCTTGATCAGGGGATTATTTCCAAGAATTCCGGCGACGGAGCAGGTTCGAGAGTTTAACTTTGAGTCTTTGGTACACCCTTACCGTGACCCTGGCATCTACAACGATGCCGATGATTTCCTAAGGTCGCAGAATGATAAGTACCATTACCCCCTGGTCATCTTAGACCACGCCGGTTGCGGTAGAGAGGAAAAAGCGCGAGTGACTATTGAGGCAGAAATAGAGGGAAAACTAAATCGATCCGGTTGGCAGGGGCGGGCTTGTGTTATCGTCATCGAACCGGAACTTGAAAACTGGGTGTGGGTAAACGAAACCCACGTAGCGCAAGCTATTTCGTGGGAAGAAAACACTCAGATATACGACTGGCTACACGCCAATGATTGGAAGGAGGTAGAAGAGGCAAAACCCGCTCGTCCGAAAGAGGCGTTCGAAGCCGCGCTGAGATTGTCCGGAACTCCCCGATCTTCTTCTATCTATCGCAGCATTTCCAGTCAGGCCAGCTACAAAAAGTGTCAGGATCGAGCGTTTTTGAAAATGCTAAGCCAGATTAAAGCGTGGTTCGGATAAGAAACAGACCTCTTAACTCATTTCGCAGATTCTAAAACCATGAACAACCCCCGCCGCACCTTTCTGAAAACCGGTTTATCAGCCGGATTAGGCACTACCCTGCTGCCGCCTCTATCGGCCGCGAGCCAGCCCATCTCCCCCAAGGCCCTTAGTGCCAACTACGCCGAGCTCGATGCGGTCTTAGCCCGGCCGGTCCTCAAGAAAGAGCTATTTGCCGATCCGGTAATCATCGAAAGTTGTGAGCTGCTCGAGTATCAGGGAAATTACCTGTGCCGGGTGCGCTCCACCGACGGGGCCGAAGGCTACTGCGTGGGTCATAATATTCGCATGCCCCACCTGTATCCCATCCAACTGATGCTGGTGAATCCCTACTTCGTGGGCAAAGACGCCCGGGAGCTCGACCAGCTCATCGAGGGCGTGTTTATGCACCGGAACAACTACAAATACCAGGGCTATCCGCTGTGGATTCCGGTGGCCACGGTAGAGATGGCCATCTTGGACATGCTGGGGCGCATCGCCAAGAAAAGCATGGGCGCGTTGATTGGCGATATTCACAACACCGAAATCGCCATCTATCAGGCCAACAACAACCGGGGGCGTTCGGCCGAAGAAAGTCTGGAAAGCATTAAGGCGCTGCAGGCGGAGACCAACGCCAAGGCTGTAAAGTTTAAAATTGGGGGCCGTCGCAGCAATCCGGAGGTGCCCGTCGGCCGCACCGAACGGCTCATCCCCCTGATGCGTCCGGCCTTCGGCGATGACATCACCATCTACGCCGACTGCAACGGTAGCTACGACGCCCCGGAAGCCATTCGCATTGGCAAACTGCTGCAAGCTCATGACATTGACCTGTTCGAGCAACCCGTGCCCACCGACTGGTACGAAGACTGGAAGCAGACCGCCGACGCGCTCAATATTCCGATCGCTTCGGGAGGCGGTGAAGTAAGCTTGCGAAACTTCCGTTGGCTCATTGGCAACCAGGCGGTGCAGATGGTGCAGCAAGATTTGTTCTACTTCGGCGGCATGGTGCGCTGCATGAAGGTGGCGCGCATGGCCGAGGTAATGGGCTACCCCTGCACGCCCCACATCTCGGGCACGGGGCTGGGCTACATTTACATGATGCAATTCGTATCGGCCCTGCCGAACGCGGGCCCCTTCCACGAATTTAAGGGATTGAGCACCGAGGTGCCCTTCGAGTGCGCGACTTCCTCACTACAACCCGAAGACGGCATTCTGCATCTACCAACCGGCATTGGAAGCGGGGTAGAAATAGACCCGGACTTCATTGCAAAGCACGAGGTATTGCGGGCTTGATACTAATGATGAACGGGTGTACGACAAATTGCAGATTCAGACACGTCATTCCGGAAGTCCTAATAGCGATAGCGGATAGGGCTATTCCCGCGGGGACCGCCGGAATCCCCTCCCTTAAAGTCGCATACAGGCAACTTTACGGACGCAATACACGACGCTAAAGTAGGGGATTCCCGCGCGGCGTCCGCGGATATTTTGCTACGTTTCTCTTCGCAAAATTCCGGAATGACGTGAAAAAGTGTAACAACAAGTACAACAAAATTGCTATTACCTGCATTTTGTCGTACACCCTGATGAACCCACTACGGATTCAATTCAAAAATTATCTTTAGGAACAGTAGGCTGGTTAACCCGAACAAAACCATAGTGGCAACCCTCAAAACAGGGAGGACTCAGCGTAAGCGAATCAGGAGTCAAC
>JBASAY010000103.1:0-10401 GCA_049650865.1 Tunicatimonas sp. | reverse complement strand
GCCCCCAGATAACTTGCACCTCGCTACTTATTTTGCATCAGCCAAAATAGCTCTGAACGACTCAGCTGTAATCACGTTGACCTTGGGAAAAGGGATAGACTTTAAAACATCAAAGTGACGGTCGTGGCTTATCAGATACATTGCGTTAGCAGCAACCGCACAGTAGACGAATTTATTGTCATCTGCATCTCGAATAAGGTTCCATTTATAGTACGTATCAATACGGAGCGTAGAAGATAAGTTTAGAATCACCTTAAGGGTAGAATCAGCCAGCGCTGTACCCATATGTCGATCTATAATCTCAGCGTACTCATTCAAAATGTCCGTCGTGACACATAATTCGCAGCGCTTCGCCAACAAGTGCTGAAATAACCAGTGAAGGTGCGACTTCCGAGAAATGCAGGTCAACATTAGGTTGGTGTCGATGACAACTCTCACTGATTTTGCGAACTATAGGGGGTCCTCATTCGAGTATTCGCCAGTCGGTGACTATCTTCATCGGTCCAGCCCTTATCTTCCCAGACTTGATCAGCCATATCCATAGCCTGCTCCGCAAAATACTGGGCTATTAAGTCTCTGATGTTCGTCAAATCTTGGTTAGAGACATTCTGGGCGTAAAGCTTCAGTAGTTCTAGCTGTAGATTACTCAGCGAAGGATACGATTCCGCATTATCCATGCTTCTGATTATTTAAAAGTGAGTAATAGTGATAATTTATTAAACTTTATTCTGATAATTTTTTACCCGGAGGTTCGTGTCGACACGAACCTTAAGAATTTATCAGAATAACCTCTATTAAAGAAAGATAGTCTGCTTTAAGAATCGAGATGATTTGCTTGACCTTCATGCAGCTACCGTAACCGCTTCGGTACTGGGCGGGGGTATTTCCAGACCGTCTTCCCGCATTCCTTCCAGATGAAGCTGAATAGCTTCCGCGATGTGTTCCTTTGTTTTATCCCTAGTGTCTCCTACAGTGATGCAGCCGGGGAGATCCGGCACGTAAGCGCTGTAGCCATCAGTCGTTCTCTCGATAATCACAAGGTACTCCATTGTCATAAGGTTTATGCTGAAAGATAACCAGCTTTTCCCGTTTCTTAAACGCCCCGCTAGTTTTTTTCCTCCCTACCGGGTATTCTTGAAAAAAGAAGTAGGATTCCCTTATATTTGCTTCATCCGGCAACTACTCAACCACCAACGTATTTATGGGCAAAATTATCGCGATCGCCAACCAGAAGGGAGGAGTGGGCAAAACGACGAGTGCTATCAACCTAGCCGCCAGCCTGGCCGCGCTGGAGTGTAAAACCCTGGTGGTGGACGCCGACCCGCAGGCCAACTCTACCTCGGGACTGGGCTATAACCCCAAGGAGGTGCAGAACAGCATCTACGAGTGCATGGTCGACGGCGTCGACGCGCGCTCGACCATCACCGCCACCGATCTGGACTACCTCTACCTGCTGCCCTCGCACATCGACCTGGTGGGAGCCGAGGTAGAGATGGTGGGACTCGACAACCGGGAGCACAAGATGCGCGAGGCGCTCTCGGAGGTGAAGAACGAGTACGATTTTATCATCTTAGACTGCTCCCCTTCGCTGGGGCTCATCACCATCAACGCCCTCACGGCGGCCGACTCGGTGATCATTCCGGTGCAGTGCGAGTACTACGCTCTGGAGGGACTGGGCAAACTACTCAACACCATCACCATCATCCAGTCGCGCCTTAACACCGGCCTGGAGGTAGAGGGCATCCTGCTCACCATGTACGACGTGCGGCTGCGCCTGGCCAACCAGGTGGTCGAGGAGGTTACCTCGCACTTTCAACACATGGTGTTTAGCACCCTGATTCCGCGCAACATCAAGCTGAGCGAGTCGCCCAGCTTCGGCCTGCCCGCCATTGCCCACGACGCCGACAGTAAGGGAGCCATCAGCTACCTGAACCTGGCCAAAGAGGTGCTGCAGCGCAACGGACAGCTGCATTAACCAGTTGCACTGTGCCGCCCCCGCATACCAAATCTACCGTTTGTACGTACTGAATAAAAGTGAACCTATGAGTGTGACCAATACCAACCCCAAACGAAGAAATGCCCTGGGCCGGGGCCTGAGCGCCCTGCTCGACGATTCGGGGCCCGACCCACTGGCGCGTCGGGAGACGGCGCAGGCCGTGCGGGCCATCAACGATATTGCCCTGGAGTCCATCGAGGTAAACCCCTACCAGCCCCGCACCGACTTCGACCAGGTGGCCCTGGAGGAGCTGGCCGAGTCTATCCGGGTGCAGGGCATCATTCAGCCCGTTACGGTGCGGTCCCTGGGCAGCGACCGCTACCAGCTCATCTCGGGCGAACGCCGGGTGCAGGCCTCCCAGCGGGCCGGACTCACGCGCATTCCGGCCTACGTGCGGCAGGCCAACGACCAGCAGATGCTGGAGATGGCCCTGATCGAGAACATCCAGCGCGAGAACCTCAACGCCGTGGAGGTGGCCCTGAGCTACCAGCGGCTGATCTCGGAGTGCGACCTGCGGCAGGAGCAGTTGGGCGAACGGGTAGGCAAGAACCGCTCTACGATCAACAACTACCTGCGCCTGCTTAAGCTGCCGCCCGACATTCAGGCCGCGCTGCGCGACAAGAAGCTGTCGATGGGCCACGCCCGCGCGCTCATCAACGTCGACAACGTGGAGCAGCAGCTGCACATCTTCCGCCGCATCGTCGACGAAGACCTGTCGGTGCGCCGCGTAGAGGCGCTGGTGCGCGAGCTATCGGCCGGTCGACCCGCCAAAGCCCCCGTAGCGGCGGCGGCTCCCTCGCCCTACCTGCAGCAACTGCAGGGCAAGCTCTCGTCGCACTTCGGCACCCGCGTGCAGGTAAAGAGTCAGGGCGCCGAGAAAGGGGAGATCAAAATTCCCTTCGTGTCGACCGAAGACCTGACCCGCATTCTGGAACTACTGGAAGTATGAGGGGGATTCCGGACAGTTTCCTGCGCTGCGCTGCGTCAACTTCCGGAATGACGTTAGGAGTGGTCGTGCTGCTGACTTTGATGCTGAGCGCTTCCGGTTTGTGGGCTCAGGAGACCGAACTGGACAGCCTGAACGAAGTGATGGACAGCGTGCAGCTCGACGACCGGCGCGTGGTGGGCACCAACCGCCCGGGCGACGTGGCTCCCGCCGATACGGTGCTCATCGATATGGTAGCTCCCGAGCATTCGCCCCGCAAGGCCGCGCTCTTATCGGCCGCGCTGCCCGGACTGGGGCAGATTTACAACAAAAAGTACTGGAAGGTGCCGATCATCTACGGCGGCTTCGGCATTATGAGCTATCTGATTATCAGGTATAATGATCAGTATCAGGTACTTCGAAGAGCCCGCGTTGCTGAAGACAGCGGTCAGCGAGAACAAAACCCATTGGCCGGTTTTCAAATCCCGCGATACGAGAATAGGTCTGCGCTGGAACAGCTTGTAGACGCAGCCCGTAGAGAGCGAGACTATACGGTCATCCTTACCATGGCGCTGTACGGACTCAACATTATGGATGCAATTGTGGATGCGCACCTGATTGAGTTCGACGTGAACCCCGACCTATCGTTTAACCTGGAGCCTACGGCGGGGTCCCGGCTGGCCTACCACCACCCCGGGCCGTCGTTGCCCTACGCCGGACTGGCCTTTACCGTTCATATCAAGTAAACCCCCGGGTACCACCAACGACAACGCAGCGTATGCACATACTCTTACTGGGTTACGGAAAGATGGGACGCACCATCGAGACACTGGCGACGGCACGGGGCCATAGCACCACCGCGGTAGATAATGACCAGCGGGCCCGCCAATCCGCCTTAGATGACCCATCGGTCGACGTAGCCATCGAGTTTAGCCAGCCCGACGCGGCGGTGGATAACATTCTGGGGTGCCTGGAGCGAGGCATCCCGGTGTTGTCGGGAACCACCGGCTGGCTCGACCGCAGAGTCGAGGTAGACGACTACTGTCGCCAGCGCGACGGTACCTTCTTCTACGCTTCCAACTACAGCATCGGGGTCAACCTGTTCTTCCGCCTCAACCGCTGGCTGGCCGAAACGATGGCTCCTTACCCTGACTATCAGCCCACCCTCGAGGAGATTCACCATACGCAGAAGAAGGACGCCCCCAGCGGCACGGCCCTTACTTTGGTAGAAGGGATGCTCCCGGCTCTGCCGACGAAGTCCGGCTGGGTGCTTCAGGAAGAAGAGGAAGTAAAGGCCCCGGAGGATCAGCTGGTGGTACACTCGGTGCGCGAGGGAGACGTTCCGGGCACGCATATTGTGCGCTATCGCTCCGAGGTAGATGGCCTGGAGATCAAGCACGAAGCCTACGGACGGCAGGGCTTTGCCCAGGGGGCGCTGCGGGTAGCCGAGTGGTTGCCCAATCACAAGGGCGTGCTAGGCATGGATGACTTTTTGCCTTTGTAGGTGCTCAAAACAGTTTATTTACTTCATCATTCGATATTTCGTATTCATTATTCGATATTTAGGCGCTAACCTGCCATCATATATCCGAAACTTCCCTTAACTTATGGCTACTATATTCAGAAGGCGTACCAACACCAATGAGCCGTCGGCTCCCAAGTCCAAAACCCGCGAGTGGGTAGACGCCATCGTGTTCGCGGTGGTGGCCGCTACGCTGATCCGCTGGCTCTTTATGGAGGCCTTCACCATTCCTACTCCCTCCATGGAAAACTCGCTGCTGGTGGGCGACTTCCTGTTCGTGAGTAAGATGCACTACGGCGCACGAACTCCCAAAACCCCGCTGCAGGTGCCACTTACGCACCAGAAGATCTGGGGCACCGACATTCCTTCGTACACCGACCTGATTCAGTTGCCGCAGTACCGCCTACCCGGCTTCACCGACGTAGAGCGGGGCGACGTGGTGGTGTTTAACTTCCCTACCGAGCACCAGTACCCCACCGACCTGAAGACCAACTACATCAAGCGCTGCGTGGGCACCCCCGGCGACGTGGTGCAGGTGATCGACCGGCAGGTGCATATCAACGGAGAGGTGTATCCCGACCCGCCCGGCGTGCAGTACAAGTACGTGGTGGAGGCGCAGCAGACCGTCAACCAGCGCATCTTCGAGAAGTACGACATCCAGGAGCGCGACATCACGCGCTACCCCAACAACGCCTACGCCATCGACTGCACCCCGGAGGTAGCCGAGGCGCTGGCCACGCTGCCCTTTATCAGCCGGGTGAAACCCGACACCAAAGCGGAAGGGCAGGCGTCGCCCCGCATTTACCCGGCGGGCAGCCCGCAGTTTCCCTGGAACGCCGACTTCTTCGGACCGCTCCAGGTGCCCGCCGAGGGGCAGCAGATCGAGCTCACCGAAGAAAATATCACCAAGTACGAATACGTGATTCGCTACTACGAGGGCCATGACGACGTGGAGCGCCGCGACGGTACGCTCTATATCGACGGGGCGGCCATCGATACCTACACGTTTCGGCAGAACTACTACTTTATGATGGGCGACAACCGCCACAATTCGGAGGACTCGCGCTTCTGGGGCTTCGTTCCTGAAGACCACATCGTGGGCAAAGCCTTCTTCATCTGGCTGTCGGTAGACGCCGAGGGTAGCTTCTTCGATAAGATTCGCTGGAACCGCTTGTTCAACCTCATTGAGTAGGCGTTAGCGGCCGTGATTGGCGGGGTACCCTGGCATTTGCGCTAGATATTGTATATTTCCGTTTCTTCACCGACGGAACCTACCCTACTATGCGCAAACCGCTATCCCTCACTAGCTTACTACTGCTCACCACCCTGCCCGGATTCGCCCAAGAGGCCCAAGAAGGAACGGTCGATCAATTCATCGCTTCCATCTTCACCCCGCTTTCGGAGTTCGCCACCTCCGTTATCTTTTTTCCCCTGCTCACCATCCGGGGGGTGGAGGTGCCGTTTATCCTGCTGTGGCTGATCACGGGCGCAATATTTTTTACCTTCTACCTCGAGTTCATTAACCTCCGCGGGTTTCGCACCGCCATCGATATCATTAAGGGGAAGTATACCAACGCCGACGATCCCGGACAGGTAACGCACTTTCAGGCCCTGGCCACCGCTCTGTCGGGAACGGTGGGGCTGGGCAACATTGCCGGAGTGGCCATCGCGATCTCTACCGGTGGCCCCGGCGCCACCTTCTGGATGATTATCTTCGGACTCTTTAGCATGTCGGCCAAGTTTGTGGAGTGCGCGCTGGGCGTAAAGTTCCGCGATGAGCACGCCGACGGCACGGTGTCGGGCGGGGCCATGTACTACCTGCGCAAGGGGCTGGCCCAGCGGGGCATGGGCAAGCTGGGGGTGTTTCTGGCGGGATTCTTTGCGGTGATGGCAATTGGGGCGTCTTTTGCCGGGGGCAATATGTTTCAGGTGAACCAGGCCGCCGAGCAGTTTATCGGCATCACCGGCGGGCAGGATACCCTAATCGGACAAAGCACCTGGATTTTTGGGGTGGGGATGGCCGTTCTGGTGGCGGCGGTGATCATCGGAGGCATCAAGAGCATCGCCCGGGTTACCGAAAAAATAGTGCCCATTATGTGCGGCGTCTACGTGCTATCCGCCCTGGCGGTAATCGTGATGAACATCCGGCAGGTGCCTGAAGCCTTCGCCGAAATTGTGGCTGGAGCGATCGGGGGCGAAGCACTGGCGGGCGGCTTAATCGGTACGCTGATCATCGGCATGCAGCGCGCTACCTTCTCGAACGAGGCGGGCGTCGGGTCAGCCGCCATCGCGCACGCTGCCGTGAAGACCAGCGAGCCGGTTACCGAAGGGTTTGTGGCCTCGCTAGAGCCCTTTATCGATACGGTGGTGGTGTGCACCATGACCGCCCTGGTGATCATCATCTCGGGACAGCACCGCAGCGGGGCCGAGGGCATCACCCTTACCTCCGATGCCTTTGCTACGGTGATCGGCTGGTTCCCCTACCTGCTGGCGATTGCCGTGCTGCTCTTTGCGTTCTCTACCATGATTTCCTGGTCGTATTACGGAGTGAAGGCCTGGGGCTACATCTTCGGCAGTGCCCCCGGGTCGATTATCATCTACAAGGTAATTTTTTGCCTGTTTATCGTGGTCGGTGCTTCGGTAGACCGGGAGCCACTGGTGGGTTTTGGCGACGGGATGCTGTTCGCCATGTCGTTGCCCAACATTGTGGGGTGCTACATTCTGGCGCCCCTGGTAAAGCGAGACATGAAGTCTTTCTTGAAACGCATCAAACAGGAAAAGGTAGAAGCGTAAACCCCGCAGCACTGCTTTTTGATGGAGTTATTGGCAGTACAGGCGATCGTACTGCTCGGCGGCGAGCGCCTGTCGCCTCACCAGTTCTCCGGCAGCATTCAGGTAGATCATCACGTACAGGTCGGCCTCGGGCACGTACTTCTCGGTGAGGTACAGATAGTCGTCGGCCGCCGGGTCTCCGAAGCGGATGATGCCATCGTAGGTAGGGGCCAGCACCTCGCCCCGCCTACTGCTCAGCACCCCGTAGCCCGAGCGGGTGTAAATGCGCAGTAGCTGCTCCGGCAGGTCGCTGCCCTGCTGAAAAAACGAAAAATCATCGATGTTGTCGTAGAGCACGTTGTCGGGATTCAGGCTGCTCCACTGCTTGGTGGTGGGGGTGAGCCGGTAGATCATCCAGCGGCCGTCGGACTTCACCAGGGCGCTGGTGTCGTTCCAGTAGATCACCCGCTCGAAGGCGAAGGGGGTCAGCCGCTCGTTGGTAGCGGTTACGATGCCGTACTTTCCGTTGTTCTTCGCCACAAACCGCCACCGGGCTGCCGAGTCGGCCTGGCTGTAGCGCGTGAGCGCGCTTTCGTAGGTGGGGGTCA
The DNA here is from genome assembly GCA_049650865.1 of Tunicatimonas sp. GTDB lineage: Bacteria > Bacteroidota > Bacteroidia > Cytophagales > Cyclobacteriaceae > Tunicatimonas. Next base: position 2,578 of record JBASAY010000103.1, on the reverse strand, counting down.
AAGTGACCTGGGACGGATACAGGAACAGCCCGAACTTCTTCTTATCAAACAAACTCAGCGTGCCAGGAGCTTCGTAGTTGCCGATGCCAGCGTAGGTGGGCGGCAGCAGTTCGTGGCCCAGGCTATCCGCCAACCCCTGCTTACGCCCCTGCTCCGTCACGATCAGTCCCTGCGGATACACCGTGGCCCCGGTAAGCGGGCGGCTCAGAATCGTTACGCCCCGGTCGTTGATGACCTCGGTGGCCCCTCCACCGGTGGTCACCCACAGCAGCTCGCGCCGTTGGTCGGCCGGAGTTAGCCCTTCGGTGCGTAGCAGCCGCAGCGTCGGTACCTGGCCGCTGGTGCCACGGGCAAACCGCCGCTGTCGCCCATTGGTCAGGCGTACGGTGATGCTATCACTCTTAGCACTTTCTGCCGGAACGGTAAGCACGAAGTGCCTACCCAGAATCTGTACCGAGTCGTAGACTTCCTGCTGGCCGTTGTCCACCAGCCAGAACTTCTCATCCCGTTGCAGGGCCAGCCAGCCCGCATTATAGAAGGCCCGCTGGTAGCGAGTGGTATCAGCGTCAGGGTGAGCAGGGTCGTAGAGCCCGTAGGTGGTCTGCGCTCGGACGCGTAGGGTGTCGTCTACGAACTGCGACAGGGTATCGGTACGCTTCAGCAGCCAGTACGCGGCAGTGTCGCCCCGAAAGTGTCGTACCACCTGGTGCGGGGCCAGGGGCACCACTTCGTTCAACCGCTCGTCCAGCACCCCTTCCCGGTCGTTCTGATACGTTAGCAAAAAGTTGTCGCCCAGGGGCGCTACATCATCGTAAAGAAATTGCAAGGCGGGGGCGGCAGCCAAGTTATTCAGCATCTGACTTCGGGTGGTGACCGCCAGCTGCCCGTCCCGTTCCAGCACCACGAACGGACCGTAGGTGTCGATGGCCGCGAAGGTAGGTTCCAGTAGCGTACGGCCCGAAAACGTCTTCAGTCCCCACTGGCCGTCGGCCCGAAACTTAATAAACTGGTAAGGAACGGGCCAGGGGGCGCTCGCTGATTCGTCGGCAGCAACAACCTCCACTTCGGTAACCCCTTCTTCCGGAGTGATGATTACGTGCCCTCCCTGGTGTACGAGCTGTATTCGATCGTCTTTGGTTATCGCAATTAATCCTGCTTCTCGGTCTACCACACTTTCGTCGAGGAATACCTCAGCTGAGTCGGCCGGTAGCGCCTCGGTAAAGGAAAAGACCGGTTGTCCGGCCTTGCTGAGCAGGTGGTGCTGTAGCTGCTGCGGCTGCCGCCGGGCGGCGTGCACAAAGTTAGTACGCACGCCCTGGCAGCGGTAAGCAGTAGGAATGTAGTCGTAGTACGCATCAGACAGGGTGGTTCCCTGGGGGTCAATAAAACCGAAGCCCGCGTCGTCGAGCGTTGGCGAGAGCGAGCGGCTTTCGGCGCGGATCGCCTGGCGCAGCGAATCGGCGAAGGGTAGTCCGGGAAAATCCTGCAAGAAGTTCCGGGGTGAGTAGGCTGTGCGGTAGAGGTGGTACAGAGTGTTTACGGCAGCGCGGGCCGGGGCACTGCGGGGGTACTGGCGGGCAAAGCGGGCGTAGCTGGGCAGGCGCCCGTCGGCGGTACTGATCTCGTAGACGGCTCGTTCGGCCTGCGGGCGGTAGGGGGAGTTGGGGTAGGCCTCCAGAAAGCGCAGGTAGCTCGTCAGGTCGCCCTCGTCGGTCACCTCCTGAAACGCCAGCGTATTGTAGCGCGCCTGCGCCTGCGGATACTGCGCCGCCCCGGGGTAGGTATCCATAAAGTACTTGTAGGCCGCGTAGGTATCAACCCGTTGGACGCTATCGTAGGCAAGTTCGTTGCGCCGAGCAGTCGCTGCTGGTATCTGGGGGGCGGATGCGAAGTTCGTTAAAAAGAGCTGGTAGCTCCGTAGGCTATCTTGGGAAATAGCTCGCGCGTAGGCCAGGCTGTCGATGTAAAGCTTCCGCTGTAGAAGTCGGGTGGTATCCACGTCTAGCCTTCGGGAAAGCTTAGACCGTTGCTTCTCGGAAAGTTGCGGATAGGCAGTACGGGCCTGCTGCACGTAGTGGTAGGCGGAGTCGATGTTATAGGAAGCGTACGCGGTATCGGAAAACAAGCGAGCGAAGCCGTAGTATGCGCCCACCGGCAGCGAATCTTTGTCGACGGCCCGCCGCAACTGTTCGCTTGCTTTGGGGTAGCGCTGCTTCTGCAGGTGGGTAAGGGCCGACGGCACCCCGCCGCAGGAGGTAAGCAGGTGAGCAGTGAGGAGCAGGGGGATCCCCGCGGTTAGGAGCGGACGCAGGCGCATGGATAGAGGGGCGTAGGCCAAAGCTAGTTTACTACAAAAGGGGAAAGGTAGCATACTGTTATCAAAACTTCGACAAAGCTGGCGCGAATGCTTGAAAAATGGTAAGGAAATCCTAAATTTGTTCCTCAGTTTTTTGGGTGACTTACGCAAAGGGCCTCAAAAAAGTGATCGGGATGTAGCGCAGTCCGGTTAGCGCACTACGTTAGGGACGTAGGGGCCGCTGGTTCGAATCCAGTCATCCCGACTTAGACAAGCCTAAAA
>JBASAY010000102.1:0-39308 GCA_049650865.1 Tunicatimonas sp. | reverse complement strand
GTTGACTATAGACTATGGACTGACGACTATGGACTGCGGATCACCAATTATTAACTATGGAGACTATTATCGTCATCGGTTACGTGCTTAGTCTGCTGTTCATTTTTATGTTCAGCCTGGGACAGCTCCACCTTACCTGGCACTATCTGCGCAGCCTGAAGGAGCCGCCCCGCCCGGCAGTGGCGCCGGAAACCTGGCCACCAGTTACCGTGCAGTTGCCCGTCTACAACGAGCGCTACGTGGTAGACCGCCTCATTGATGCCATCGCCGCCTTCAATTATCCGCACGACCTTCTGGAGATTCAGGTGCTGGATGATTCTACCGACGAAACGGTAGAGATCATTACGCGGAAGGTGGCGTACTACCGGGCGCGGGGCGTCAACATTCACCACGTGCGCCGCCCCCAGCGCACCGGCTTCAAGGCGGGGGCACTGGCCTACGGCCTGGCACGGGCGCAGGGGGAATTTATCGCTATCTTCGATGCCGACTTTTTACCCGCCCCCGACTTCTTACGTCAGACGCTTCCTCACTTCGGCAACCCCGTCGTGGGAGTGGTGCAAACCCGCTGGGGCCACATCAACCAAGACTACTCGCTGCTTACCCGCTTACAGGCGTTTGGCCTCGATGGACACTTTACGATTGAGCAGGGCGGACGGCGGCACGCCGGAAGTATGATTAACTTCAACGGCACGGGGGGAGTGTGGCGGCGTAGCTGTATCGAAGAGGCGGGGGGATGGTCGGACGATACGCTTACCGAAGATTTGGACCTAAGCTACCGCGCCCAGATGAAGGGCTGGGAGTTTATGTACCTAGAGGATGTAGAGGCACCCGCTGAACTTCCGGTGCTGATGCCCGCCGTCAAGTCACAACAGTTTCGCTGGAACAAGGGCGCGGCCGAGTGCGCCCGTAAGCACGCCGCCCGCATTATGAGCGCTAACAATGCCCGCCCGCTGAGCGGATGGAACCGCATCCATGCGCTCTTTCACCTTTTTAATTCTTCGGTGTTTCTGTTTTTGCTGCTGGCTGCGCTGCTCAGTGTACCTATGCTATTCGTTAAGCGGGCCAACCCGCAGTACGAGTGGATTTTTAACCTGGGGGGGATTTTTATTCTGGGCTTCTTCTCGATTGGATTCTTCTACTGGGTAGCCACCCGGCGGGTGCGCCCCGATCGGCCCTGGCGCTACTACGTGCTGCACTATCCGTTGTTTCTAATAATCAGCATGGGCCTATCGCTGCACAATGCGGTGGCCGTGGCCGAGGGGCTGCTGGGAGTAAAATCCCCCTTCTTGCGTACCCCTAAGTTCAACGTGACCAATGCCCGAGAAAAACTTAAGAAGAACGTATACGTGCGTGGTGGGCTGAGTCCGCTGGTGCTATTGGAAGCGGGTTTGGCGCTGTACTTCGCCTACGGTATCTATACCGGCATTCGGCTGGGTGACTTTGGGTTGCTGCTCTTTCACGGCATGCTGTTTCTGGGGTTTACAGCGGTGGCGGTTTATTCTATCCGACAGGCTCGGCAGGCTTGAACGGAAAAAGGGCTTTCTTTGGTAGAAAGCCTTTTTCACTTTGCTTACAAACTAACCTTTTTGTCGTACTAGCCTTAGAATCTTCTTCTGGGTAGCAGCGTCGGCATACGAGGGGTCGCTAATCTTTCCTACTCGGATACTCTTACTGTAACTTTCTAAAGCCTGCTCGGGCAACCGATTTTTTACGTAGTAGTCGCCCTGAACGCACAGGTTGTAAGGAGTTTCTTTAATGTCCAGCGATTGCTTTAGCCAACCAGCGGCCTCTTTTAGATTAACTCCCTTAGCAATACAGAGTTTGGCCGACCTGGCAAGGGTGTGCCAATCGTCCGGGCTGGCTTCCTCAACGGCTTGCCGGGCCCGCTCGGTGGTTCGGTCGCCTCGCTGATTGGCTAATAAGTTTGTAGCCGTTCCACCTAGCAATACCATAATAAAGAACATCCGGGAGAAAACGATGGGTAATTGGTGCATGAGATTTTAGTTTTGGGTTGTTAAAACGATTTCACGGCTTTCCTTCCTAATCCTGTGCCATAAAGTTAGGCGACTGATAGTCAGCTGTTTGAGGAAAACGATGTGCTTGCTAGGTGTCCGATTACGGTACACCCGATGTTCGTAAGCGAACACTTGCTCACCAATTTTTATTTTGCGTAAATATGCTAACTTTGTAGGCCGTCGACTTTTTTAGCTATGCCGATCGAAGCGCTTTCCGCCAACCAGTACGAAATTAAGGAGCTTGAGCTCAATGCCCTGTTAGAGGTTACCCAGGCGATCAACAACAACCTTCCCGAAGAATCGCTCTACAAAATCTTCAACTTCACGCTGCGCGCCAACCTCAACATCAAGCGTTTGGCCCTCTACGTACTTAATGAGCGAGAAGGGCGGGCTGACCTGTGGGAGTGTAAAACCAACTTTGGCACCGATATCAACTTCTCGCGGGTAATGCTTAATGAGCACTTTCTGCCCATCCGCGACGTTACCTACGTCTGTGACTTGCCCGACCCCGGGTTGTTCGAGGAGTTCGACATTGCCCTGCCGGTGTCGCACAAGGGGCGCATGCTGGCGCTGGTGTTTACCAGTGGGTTGCGCAAAGAAAAAGACGTTGCCCCCGACCAAAGCGGAACCACCTTCGTGCAGGCCCTTAGCAACATTATCATCGTGGCCATCGAGAACAAAAAGCTGGCCCGCCAGCAACTGGCTCAGGAGGCAGTGCGCAAAGAGATGGAGATTGCTCAGCAGGTACAGCAATTCTTGTTTCCTAAAAACCTACCCCACGAACCGGGCCTGCGGGTAGAGGCCAGCTACCAGCCGCACCACTCGGTGGGGGGCGACTACTACGACTTTCTGCGGCTTTCTTCCGGCCAGTTTCTGGTGTGCATCGCCGACGTGTCGGGCAAAGGCGTGCCCGCCGCCCTGCTGATGTCCAATTTTCAGGCGGCCCTGCGTACCATTGTTCGCCAGACTACCAACCTGCAAGAGATTATCTACGAGCTTAACTACCAGGTGATGCAGAGCGCCAACGGCGAAAACTTCATTACCTTTTTCGTAGCCATCTACGACCAGCCCGCCCGTACCCTGCGCTACGTAAACGCCGGGCATATTCCGCCTATCCTGATCAGTCGGCAGCACCCTACCCAACTTCTGGAACAGGGCAGCGTTATGCTGGGCAGCTTCCAGCCCCTGCCCTTCCTGAACGAGGGGAAAGTTGAAGACTTAGAGGATTTCCTGCTGTTCGCCTATACCGACGGACTCACCGAAATATTCAACGAGCAAGGGGAAGAGTTTGGCACCAACCAACTGCAGGTTTACCTCGAGCAACACGCCAACCAAGAACTGCCCACGCTCCACCGCCAGTTGTTTCGTACCCTGGTCGATTTTCGCGTCGGCGAAACCTACGACGATGATATCACTTTCATGTCGATGAAGGTGAATGCCGCCCTGCTGTCCGAATGAACTTCTTCAAAACGCCCGCTCTCCTCAAACGCTTCAACCGCCGTCTGCTGTGGGACAAGAAAGACGAACTCACCGCTTCCCCCCGGGTATACCTGACTTTTGACGACGGCCCGGTTCCTGAGGTGACACCTTGGGTGTGGGACACCCTGGCTCAGTTCGATGCGCAGGCCACCTTCTTCTGCGTGGGCGAAAACGTGGATCGCTACCCTGCGCTGTACCAAGAAACCCTGCGGCGGCACCACGCGGTAGGAAACCACACCTACCACCACCTGAATGCCTGGCGAACCGACGCGGCAACTTACCAGCAAGACATTGATCGGTGTGCCCATACCCTTCAGAAGCACCACCCACTGCTAAAGAAGCCATCGGCCCTCTTCCGCCCCCCCTACGGGAAGGTTCGCTTTCGTCAGATCAGGCAGCTAACCACGCATTACACGCTGGTGATGTGGGATATCCTATCGGGAGATTATGATGCCAACTTCTCGGCCGAAACCTGCTGGCGCAAGTGCGTGCGATACACCCAGCCGGGCACCATCATCATCTTCCACGACAGCCTGAAGGCAAAACGAAACCTCACCTACGTGCTGCCCCGCTACCTAGAGCACTTCGCCCGGGCTGGGTACACCTTCGCTACCCTCTAGTGGTGGGGATGGTCACCCTCCTGCTCAGCATTGTAATTATTGTTAACGGGCTGCTGATTCTTTTTTGGCGGCTGAACTATCGGGTGTGGAACGCAGCATCGACCGATTCCCCCCGCGTGGCCGTACTGCTGGCAGTTCGCAACGAGGCCCAGTACTTACCGGCGTGTTTAGACCATCTGCTCGCCACGAACTACCCTACCGACCGCTGGTGCATCTGGGTGGGCAACGACCAGTCGGAAGATGAAACCCTGGCCATCGCGCAGCAGTACGCTGAACGAGACGCCCGCGTACGGGTGGTTGACGTTACCCACCCACTAGGCGAAGCCCGGGCCAAGGCCAACGTGATTGCCCACCTAATGCAGGCGAACGCCCAAGCAGAACGTCCCGCCGACGTGCTACTAATTACTGATGCCGACGTGCGCGTTCCTCCCCACTGGGTTCGCGCAATGGTGCGGCGCGCGCACGCGGGTTCGTCGTCTCAGCCGGTAGGCATCGTTACCGGAGTGACGGTGGTGGCGGGCGAGGGGGCGGCCGCCGCGTGGCAGCGCATCGACTGGCTGTGGGCCTTGGGCATGGTAAAGGTAGCGAGCGACCTGGGTATTCCGGTGGCCACCCTGGGTAACAATATGCTGCTGCACCGAGCCGCCTACCGAGCCACCGGCGGGTACGAACGCCTGCCCTTTTCCATCACCGAAGACTTTCAGATTTTGCACCAGGTGGTGGCGCGTGGCTACGGCTTCCGCAACTGCATCGATGCGGATACGATGGTGATGACGCAGCCGATGAAAAGCTGGGCCGCGCTGCTTCAGCAGCGTAAACGTTGGACGCGCGGGGCCATTCAACTTCCTGCCTATTTGGTGGTCATCTTAGTGCTTCAGGCCCTGTTTTTACCGTTAATTCTCGTTGTTGCCGCTGAGGATTGGCCCCTGGCAGCGGGCCTATGGGTAGCGAAAGCGGTTTCGCAGAGCACCTTCATCATTTTGGTGATACAAAAGCTTCGGCTGCCGCGTTTAATTCGCCGGCAAACCTTATGGTATCTGATTTGGTTTGAGGCCTACGTATCGGTGCTTTCGTTGGTTTCGCTGCTTTACTATCTACTTCCTACCGGATTACAGTGGAAGGGCCGTCGCTTCTGAACCTTCATCCAACCAAACCGGCCACAAATACAACCGCCCTCACCGTTTATCCGTCTTGTGCAACACCCAACACCCAACACCCAACATGACCTTTATAGATACCCACGCGCACATTTACGACCCGCAGTTTGAGGCGGATATTCTCGAGGTAGTGGAACGTTACCAAGCGGCGGAAGTAGCCACGGTATACATGCCGAACGTCGACCACACTTCGATAGATGCTATGCTAGAACTAGAGATGAAATACCCAGAGCATTGCGTAGCCATGATGGGACTTCATCCGTGCAGCGTGAAGCGGGACTTTGAACGAGCACTGTATGAGGTAGAGGCGTGGCTAAACAAACGTAGCTTTGCGGCGGTGGGCGAAATTGGGCTAGATTACCACTGGGATACTACCTTCCGAGCCCAGCAGCAAGAGGCTTTGCGCATTCAGCTTATGTTTGCCGAGAAGTACGGTCGGCCGGTGGTGCTGCACACCCGCGAGTCGTTTGACGACGTTATCGAACTAATTGAGGAGCAGGGAGATGGACTGCGGGGCGTTTTCCACTGCTTCACCGGTACCGTTGAGGAGGCGAAGCGCGTCACCGACCGGGGCTTTTACCTAGGGTTGGGGGGAGTGGCCACGTTTAAGAATGGTGGCTTGGCTGACGTTATCCCGCACCTAGACCGGGAGCGGGTGGTGCTGGAAACCGACAGTCCGTACTTAGCGCCTGTGCCCCACCGGGGGCGGCGCAACGAGCCCGCCTACGTACCGCTGGTTGGGCAGCGCGTTGCCGAGCTGTGGAACCTTAGCCTTGAAGAGGTAGCGCAACAAACGACTGAGAACGCCCGCCGTCTGTTTGGCGCGGGGCGTGCCGAGCAAACCGAGAATGCCTAACCACGGCGTAAGCTTGCCCGCTTCCAATTCCTGCCAAAACGATTACCTTTAGGAAGTTCTTTCTTCCATGAAGACCAACTACAAAATCGTTAACGTTAACACCGGTCGTTCAGGACCGGCCCGGGCAACCGTGCTGATCATCTACACCGGTGGTACGCTGGGCATGACGTACGATCAGGCGGGCGTACTGCAGCCGTTCAATTTCTCGCGCATCGTTGAGAAAGTCCCGTCTTTGAAAGAGTTTAACATTCACATTACGGTCATCTCTTTTCCGCAACTGATCGACTCTTCCAACGTGCGCCCCGAACACTGGGTCGATATGGCCTACATCGTGTACGAAAACTACCGCCGCTACGACGGTTTTGTGATCATCCACGGCACCGACACCATGGCCTACAGCGCTTCGGCCCTTAGCTTTATGCTAGAAAACCTAGCCAAGCCGGTCATCTTCACCGGCGCCCAGTTGCCCATCGGTTCTGCACGCTCCGATGCGCACGAAAACCTGGTGACCGCCCTGGAGATTGCGAGTGAAAAGAGTGACGGGGTGGCCATCGTGCCAGAAGTATGCATCTACTTTGGCAACCTGCTGCTGCGCGGCAACCGCAGTAGCAAGCGGCAAAGCATTCACTTCGATGCGTTTGAGTCCGAGAACTTTCCCGTACTGGCCGAGGCGGGGGTACTCATCGACTACAACCTATCGGCCATTCGACCCACGCCGCCCAGTGATCAGCTTATCTACCACCGGCAACTCAACACCAACGTAGCGCTACTTAAGCTCTTTCCGGGAATTAGTAGGCGCGTGGTAGAGAGTATCCTGCAGATTTCTGATTTGCGGGGCCTGGTGCTGGAAACCTTTGGGGCGGGCAACGCCCCCACCGATGCCTTTCTGCTCGATAGCCTGGCCGATGCTACCGAGCGGGGTCTGGTGGTGCTCAACATTTCGCAGTGCAGCGGGGGGCGGGTTATCCCGGGGCGTTACCAGACAAGCAAGAGGCTGGAAAGTATCGGAGTGGTGAGCGGCAAAGACATGACCACCGAGGCGGCAATCACCAAGATGATGTATTTGCTCGGAAACGAGCCGGATACCGAACGAATAAGGGAGCTGCTTCCGGTCTCGCTACGGGGAGAAACCTACTGAACTGGCCGACTAACCTGGCCAGCAACGGCAGTAAGGTTTGTCCGAAAAGAGGTGGTTGCCCGCCGCCGCTGCTAACAATGCCAAGATACCTTACGTGCCGGGTAGAAGCGAACGTACTCGTGTGTGTGGTACTTAAACACGCTAATTTTCGAGTTTAACAACAATATCTTGGTGGAGCTCGACATTTATTGATTCGATTTGACTATATTAGTTGAATGAATTGCCAAAACTTGCAAATGGGGGGGATTATTAATTTATTTGTTATCCGGGTGAAGCTCGAAATACAGCGAAAACCTCGGGAGAGGTGGCCGAGTGGCTGAAGGTGCTCGCCTGGAAAGTGAGTGTACCCCACAAGGGTACCGCGGGTTCGAATCCCGCCCTCTCCGCTGTCCCACAACCGCGTAATTACTAACCTTTTATACATAAACTATCTTTACACTCCAACAGACGACTGTACTCTTATGAAAAAGTTATTTGCTCTGCTATTTTTAGCCAGTTGCCTAACCTTAGGCCAAACCAACGTATTATTTGCTCAAGACGCCGATCTTGACGCTGACACCACCATGATGGAGGAAGCCGCCACCGAAATGGAGGAAGAAACGACCACCGCCGCTTCTAACGTAGAAGATGCCGCCGACATGGACCTGGTGGCCGACGCGGAAGAACAGTCGTTTCACCAGAGCGTGAAGTCTAAGTTCATCGAAGGGGACTGGAAATTTATGTCTCCCGTACTTATCTGCTTGATCTTAGGGCTCGCCATTGCCATCGAGCGAATTATCACGCTAAACCTGGCTTCTACCAACACCAAGAAGTTGCTGGCCAACGTGGAAGACGCGCTCAACACCGGTGGGGTAGAAGCCGCTAAAGACGTAACCCGCAACACCCGTGGCCCGGTAGCCTCTATCTTTACCCAGGGTCTGCTGCGCTGGTCCGAGGGTGTAGACATGGTAGAGAAATCTATCATCTCCTACGGTTCGGTTGAGATGGGACGCTTAGAGCGTGGCTTAGTTTGGATTTCCCTATTTATCGCCATTGCCCCGATGCTGGGCTTCATGGGTACGGTAATCGGGATGATCGGCGCCTTTGACGCTATTGAGGCCGCCGGTGATATTTCACCCTCACTCGTAGCCGGTGGTATCAAGGTAGCACTGCTTACCACCGTTGCCGGTCTGATTGTAGCGATTATCCTACAGCTGTTCTACAATTACTGCGTGTCTAAGATCGACAGCCTGGTAAACAACATGGAAGATGCTTCTATCTCACTGGTAGATATGCTGGTGAAGCACAAGGTTACCGGTGGAAATACCGCGACCGCCACGCGCATCGACTAAACCCATTACCCTACACAACCCGCTTCGGGGAGGGTGCTACTTAGTGCCCTCCCTTTCATCTACTTGATTGTAAAACTATGGATCAATTTGTTTCTACCTACGGATTGTACGCTGCTTACGCCCTATTGGGGATTGCTCTGCTAGCTGCTATCCTGATGCCGCTTATTCAATCGTTCAGCAACCCCCGGGCCCTATTGGGCGCATTAGTTGGAGTGGTTGCAATTGCCGTACTGTTCTTCATTGGCTACTCAGTGGCTGGTAACGAAGTAGTGCCCATCTACATTAAAAACAACGTTACTTCGGCGGTTACCTCCAAGATGATCGGAGGGGCACTCATCACGATGTACATTCTTATTTTGCTAGCCTTGGTTAGCATCGTTGTTACCGAAATCACCAAAATTTTTAACTGATATGGCACGTAAAAAAAGAGGAGCCGCCGAGGTTAATGCCGGTTCAATGGCCGACATTGCCTTTTTGCTGCTGATATTCTTCCTGGTTACCACCACCATCGCTTCCGACAAGGGGTTGGCCATTCAATTACCCTCTAAGCCCGACCCGAACGAGCCGCCGCCGGACATAAAACTTAACGAGCGGAACCTGTTCAAGATTCTGCTTAACTCCGAAGACCGGATGTTGGTAGAGGGCGAGCCGATGGATAACATCAGTCCGCTCCAAGATATGGTGAAAACCTTTGTGCTGAACGATGGTCGTGATCCGGAATCATCAGAAAATCCGCAGAAGGCAATTGTATCGTTCAAAACCGACCGCGGTACCAGCTACGAGAAGTACATCCAGGTGTACGACGAAGTAAAAGGGGCTTACTACGAAATATACGCCGAAAAGCTTGGCATAACTGCTAAGGAGATTCGAGATAGTGACTTTGAGCCTAGCATGAAGGATCGTTACGACGAACTGCGCAAGGAGATTCCTATGGCAATCTCAATTGCAAAACCCTCTAAGGCTACCGAAGCCAGTCAGTAAGCGCTAGTTTTCGTGACGGCCTGCTACGGACGAATGCATTAAGCTTCGTTGGTAATAAAGCAGGATGTTGTCAAAAATCATTGACCCTAAATTTAGTTCTATGTCAAAGTTCAAGAAAAAGTCCTCCGCTAGTCAGGATATTCCTACCTCGGCCTTGCCGGATATTATCTTTATGCTGCTGTTCTTCTTCATGGTAACTACCGTACTGCGTGAGCAGGATATCTTGGTAGAGCAGAAGATTCCGAAGGCCGAGCAGCTTACCAAAATGCAGAAGAAATCGCTGGTAAGCTACATCTACATCGGCAAGCCCAAGGATACCAACCGCTACGGTTCAGAACCGCGCATTCAGACCAACGATGTGCTGGTAGAGGCGTCGGCCATCGTGCAGTTTGTAAACCAAGAGCGCGATAAGCTTGACGAGGCCGAACGCAACCAAATAACCATGGCCATGAAGGTCGATGAGGAAGCGCGCATGGGCATCGTGTCCGACGTACAAGAGGAGCTACAGGAAGCCAATGCCCTTAAGGTATTGTACTCTACCCTACCCGAAAGCAACGCCCTTTAGTAGCACATTTACTACACCGCACATCTACCTAGCGCCCTCCCCACTCTTGGGGAGGGCTTTTTTATGAACCCCCTCGTCTCTATCGTGATGGCAGTAAAGGACACCGAGCCTTACCTGCCCGAGTGCCTTGACTCTATCCGAGCCCAAACGTACCCCCACTGGGAGCTACTGGCGGTGAACGACCACTCCACCGACCGCTCGCGTAACATTCTACACGACTACGCGGCCCGCGACGGCCGGATCAAGGTATACGACAGTGACCGGCCCTCACTTATTCCGACGCTCCAGGTAGCCTACCGGCACAGCCAAGGCCCCTTGATCAATCGGATGGACTCGGACGACCGGATGCCCGCTGATAAACTTGAGGCGCTGGTAAAGGCATGGCAACGGCACGGCCGGGGCACCGTAATTGCCGGGGGCACCGAACACTTCGTGGATGAAGGAGAAGTTGGCGACGGATTTCGACGTTACGAACGCTGGCTCAACGATGTGGCGCGCCGCAGCGTCCACTACGAAGAAATCTACCGGGAGTGCGTAATCCCCTCTCATTCCTGGCTGATCCACCGCGATGATCTGGATGCAGTGGGCGCCTTTGACCCTGAGGTATATCCTGAAGACTACGACCTTTGCTTCCGCTTCTACCGCAAGAAACTACGCGTTGTGGGGCTGGATAAGGTCCTGCACTACTGGCGCGATCGCTCCGATCGCATTTCAAGGACCTGGGAGTGCTACCGAGACAACCGTTACTTCGATCTAAAGCTGCGCTACTTCTATGAGATAGATCGTGATCCAAACCGCCCATTGGTGCTGTGGGGGGCCGGGCGCAACGGCAAAGATCTTGCAAAACGGTTGTTAACGTATGAAGATTTGTTTAGCTGGGTTTGTGATAACCCCCGCAAGATCGGCAAAGACGTGTACGGCGTGCGGATGGAGCATTATGATACAATTCCGCAGTTAGTAAACCCCCAAAGCATAATTGTGGTGACTTCCCCAGATGCGCGCGCAACGATTCGCCAGGAGCTACTAGCGTGGGGAAAACAACCGGGTAAAGATTTCTGGTTTTTTGCGTAGGTAGCAGGTTAAGCAGTCAAGGCACATTGTCCCTACCGCGAAGAAGCACGTAAAAGCGCTGACTTTTTTGGGGAACAAGCTTTTGCAGATGCTATCGGTGAGCAGGGATTGAGCGCCCCCGAGAGAAAGGTTACGAAAGCGATGCGCTAATACGCTTACCAACTGTTTCTACTTCATCAAGTAGCTTACTAAGTACTGCTTCGGTGGTAAACACGTTCATCAAGGTGGTGCGCAAATACTGGCGGCCGCGCAGTTGAGTCTGCACCAGGTAAAACTTCCCGTCTTCCAATATCTCCTGGCGGAGTGCTGCGTTTAGTTGGTTCAGGGCGTCGGTTGCCACGTTGCCCACGTAGCGAAAGCAAATTATGTTAGCCTGGGGGAATAGAGCGAGTTCCAAAGCGGGGCGCTGCTCGATCATCCGAGCGAAGGTGCCCGCCAAACCGTACAGATAGTCCACATTCTCCGCGAATATCTCAGGGCCGTACGTTCGCAGAATAGAGTAAACTTGCAAGCTCATCATGCGCTTGGTGCACTCAAAAGTTCGCTTGCCGGAGTTGAACCACTCCCCCTCATCGTCACTCAGCAGGTAGCTGGCCCGTTGCGCAAAAGTCTGATAAGAAAGAGCTTCGTCTTTAAACAGCAACCCGGTAGAGAGTGCCGGGGTGAGCATCATCTTGTGAAAGTCGATGGTGATAGAATCGGCTTGATCCAGTCCCTTTACCAAGTGCTGGTACCGGGGCGAGAACGCAGCGGGCGCCCCATGAGCACCATCTACATGAAACCACAGCCTACGCCGCTGGCAAAAGTCCGCAATCGCAGCGAGCGGGTCGTAGGAACCGGTAGCCGTGGTGCAGGCCGAACCAACCACGGCAATTACCCGTCGGCCACCTGCTTGTGCCTGCTGGTAGCACCCTTCTAATTGATCAGCATGCATTCGGTAGTGTTCGTCGGAAGGAACCTTCACTATGCCATCCTCTCCCCAGCCCATCACCTTCACCGCCCGATCAATGCAGTAGTGCGCCTGCTCTGACACCAGCAGTGCCAACGGTTCGGTGGTGCCCTGCTGCCAGGTGCCAGGCACTTGGTGCTGTCGGGCGGCCAGCAGCGCCGTGAGGTTAGAAAGCGTGCCGCCTGAAGTCATTAAGCCCCCGGCAGCGGGTCCGTATCCTACTAATTTCGCTACCTGCCGGATAACAATTCGCTCCAGCACCGAAGACACCGGCCCCATCTCGTAAACTGCCATTCCGTTGTTCAGGAAGTTACTGACCAGTCCGGCCAGGGCGGCTACCGGGGCGGGCGGAGCCACTTGGTGCCCTACGTAGTGCGGATGGTGCAGGTGCATCGACTGCTGCACGACTACCTCCCAAAACCGGTTCACCTGCTCATTGGGAGATTGTTCGTAGTCAGCCTGCCAGTTTTCCAGCCGGTCATCGGGCGACTGCCCGGGCAGTACGGCAGTGCGCGGATCGTGCTGCATGTTGGCTAGGTAGTCGGCCAGGCTATCGATTAATTGGTGGCCCTGCTCGCGAAAGCGCTCAGGATCGTAGGCGTGACGAAGGCGGTCAGTCATAATGCTATTGCTAAAAAAACTAGTTAGTGCGATTTATTAGAAGGGGTGTTAAGCCAGTCGGCGGTAACTTCGTTGAGCTTTTTTACTTTGTACTCGAAGTCGCCCTTCAGTTGGTCGCGCACCTCCTTTAGATTGTCTAGCAGGGTTTGCACGTCGTCGGGAATTGCCATTTCTAAATACTCGCGGATGCGCTTGGTCAGGGTTGGTGACTTGCCGTTGCTGGAGATAGCGATCTTCAGATCGCCCTTCTTCACCACCGAGCTAAGATAGAAATCGCACAGGTCCGGAGTGTCGGCTACGTTGGTCATAATGCGGCGGCGGCGCGTAATCTGTTTAGTGCGCTCGTGCAGCGCCCGGTCGTTGGTGGCCAGAAACACCAAGTCACGGTCGCGCAAGTCGCGCCGCCGGAAGGGGCGCTCCACCACCCGCACGTACGGATGCGTTTCGGCTAATCGGTAAATGTCGGGCTGAAGCACCTCGGCCGCCACCAGGGTGACGCGGGCCGCAGGGCTATTTCTTAAGATGGCCTCCAGTTTCTCCAGGCCTACGTAGCCTCCACCCACGATGAGCACATCGAGCTGGTGCAGTTTGAAAAAGACGGGAAACAGGGTGTTGCCTGCGGCTTCGGGAAGGTTGTCCATAAAAGGAGTAAACGAGAAATTGGGGGCGGTAGTTAAAGGAAATTGCCCAAAACTGACGCGAACCAGTGCTACTGGGGGTGGCGTAAGCTATTAAGACCAGCCGTCCATCCGCTGATGTAAGCCGTGGCAGGTCGGCGATGCCCAAACGATCGTTGGTTGTCCAGCGGGGAAGGCATCGTGCAGCTGCTGTACCGCTCTGTGGCTGTCAACTATCAATTTTGCAACTAATTTCGTAAAGCACTGAAAAGTACGTAACAAACCAAAGGCTTTATCAGTATCGTATAGGTATTGCCCTTCCCCTATGTACGGTACCTTGCGTTGCGGAATACGATGGTTGATCCCCTTCGTATTAATTCCTGCTACTTCTTTTGGCCAGTCTGATGCCCTCACCCGTGAGGCCTGCGTACGCTATGCCCTGAAAAATAGTCCGCTGTTGCAGCAGCAGATCACCGACCAGCAGATCGTGCGCAAGGAAGTAGCCGAAACCCTGTCGGGGTGGCTACCGCAGGTAAGCATCGACGGGGCGCTGATTGATAACGTCGACAAGCCCAACATTGTGTTTCCCGACGAGACGGGCAACCCCGTGGTGCGCGAGATTGGCGTAGAGTACCAGTCGAACGTTACGTTAAACGCCAGTCAAACCCTGTTTAGCAACGAAGTGCTGTCGGCGGCGCGGGCTGCCCCCCTGGCCCGGCGGCAGGCGGATCAGAGCACCTACGCCGCCCGCATCGACCTCTACGTAGCCGTGAGCAAAGCCTTCTTTGCCCTACTCACCACCCAAGATCAGGTGCAAATCCTGACTGAAGACCAACAACGGCTCGAGAAGAGCGTGCGCGACGCGCGTATCCGGTACGAAAACGGCATTGCCGACCCGGTAGACTACAAGCAGGCCACCATCCAGCTTAACAACACGAAGGCGCAACTAGTGAGCGCTCAGGAGGAATTGCCCTACCGCCGGGCGGTGCTTAAGCAGCGGATGGGCTACCCCACCGATCAGCCCCTGCAAATCACCTACGATGCTACGGAAGCACCCACCGAGGTAATCGTGGATACCCTACAGGCTCCGTCTTACCGCAATCGCATCGAGTACAGTCAGCTAGAAACGCAAGCGGGGCTACTGGCCGCCACGGTTGACCGCTACCGCTGGGGCTTTCTTCCCTCGCTTAGCGCGTTCTTCAACTACCAGTTTAACTACTTTAACGAAGCATTTGCAGCGCTCTACGATCGCTCCTTTACCAGTTCGCAGTTGGGCCTGCGGGCGTCGATACCCTTGTTTCAAGGCGCTTCGCGGGTTTACAACCTCCAGGCAGCCAAGCTGGCCGGAGAGCAGCTGGCCTTCGCCCGGGCCGAACTGCAGAACCAGATTACCACCGAATATGCTCAGGCGACCGCTAGCTACCGGGGGGCACTTAACAACTGGCAATTGCAGCAAGAAAACGAACAGCTGGCGCGCGAGGTGTACCAAATTATTCAGTTGCAGTACGATGAGGGAATCATTCCTTATCTGGAAGTAATTCAGGCCGAAACCGATTTGCGCAGCGCTCAGCTCAACACCAGCGACGCTCTGTTGCGGGTGCTGTCGAGCAAGGTAGACCTGCAACGCGCTACCGGCACCGTGCCCTTGGCCGACATAAGCACAACGAACTAATGAAGCACTATCTACTCTTGGCAACAGCGTTAGGGCTACTGGTTGGCTGCGGCGGTGAGTCGGAGCCCCCGCCCCCACCGCCCGCCCCCGTCACGGTGCAAGCAGCGGCTCGGACTACGGTGACCTCCTACCAAACATACCCCGGCGCGGTGGTGCCCTTAGAAGAAGTGCAGCTGCGCGCCGAAGTGACCGGACAGGTAACCAAAATTTTGTTTGAAGAAGGACAAACGGTAACGAAGGGGCAGCAGCTCTACGAAATCAACCCCCGGGTGTACCGGGCGCGGGCGGGAGAAGCCCAGGCCAACGTGGCGCGCGCCGAAGCCGATTACGAGCAGGCCCAACGCGATGCCGAACGCTACACCCGTTTGCACGAGCAAGATGCAATCGCGAAGCAGACGTACGAGAACGCCCTTACGGAATTGGCCGCCGCCAAAACCCAAGTGGCGGCCGCCCGGGCCACCGCCAATGTAGCGCAAACCAACCTGCGTTTTTCGCGCATCACCGCTCCGTTTACCGGCACCATCGGCATCACCGAAGTGGAGCTGGGCGATTTGGTAAACGCCGGTCAGACCGTACTGAACACCCTGTCAACCACCCGCCCGATGGCCGTAGACTTCGAGGTGAACGAAAAACAGTTGCCGCGCCTGCTGCAATTGCTAGAGCAGCCCTCCGACTCCGTATTCACCATTCGCTTGCCCGATGGTTCGGACTACCCGGCCTACGGTACGCTACTGCTTATCGACCGGGCGGTGAGTCGCCAGACCGGTACCATCCGCGCGCGGCTCAAAATTCCGAACGAAAATAACTACCTACGGGCGGGCATGAACTGCACCGTGCGCGTACGTCAGCGCAGCGACCAGCCCCAGTTGGTAATTCCCTACCAGGCGATCAACCAGCAGATGGGCGAGTACTTTGTGTTTGTGGTGGGCGATAGCAGCACCGTAGAAGAGCGTCGCATCAACGTAGCGCGGCAGGTAGGCGAGCGAGCCGTGGTGCAATCCGGATTAGAAGAAGGAGAACGGGTTGCCGTAACGGGAATCCAGAAGCTCAAAGACGGAGCCAAGGTAAAGGTGAAAGAAGGATGAATGAGAGTCGATAGTCCACAGTCGATAGTCCATAGTTGCTATCGACTGTGGACCATGGACTGTTAGCTATCGACTATAAAACTATGGACTATTTATCGCATGATTTCAGCATTTTTTGTTAACCGTCCGGTCTTTTCTATCGTCATCGCGGTAGTCCTCACCTTGGTAGGGGCTATTGCGCTTACTACGCTGCCGGTAAGTCAGTACCCGGTCATCACACCCCCGGTAGTATCGGTTTCAGCGAACTTTACGGGCGCCGATGCCGAAACGGTGGAGGAAACCGTGACGACGCCCATTGAGGTAGAGGTGAACGGCACCCCAGGGATGGATTACATTACTACCTACAGTACTAGTAGTGGCAATATGTCGATGAACATTACCTTCGATATTGATACCGATGTTGATATTGCGGCGCTGGACGTACAGAACCGGGTGGCCACCGCTGAGCCGCAGCTGCCGCTCGAGGTGGCCCGGCTGGGGGTAGTTACCCGCAAGCGAAGCCCCAGTTTGTTTATGGTGATCGGCGTGTACTCGCCCAACGGCACGCACAGCACGTCGTACCTCGACAACTACGCCAAAATCTTCGTCCGCGACCGTTTGCTACGGGTAGAGGGGGTCGGAGATTTATTTGCCCGGGCCGAGGACTTTAGCATGCGCGTATGGCTGAACCCCGACCGCCTGGCGCAGTACCGCTTGTCTACCACCGATGTGGTAAATGCGCTGCAGGAGCAAAACGTGCAAGTGTCGGCTGGTACGGTGGGAGTGCCCCCGCAGCGGAGTGGTCAGCCCTTTGAGTATACCATATCGGTGCAGGGGCGCTTGGTAGAAGCTGCTGAATTTGAGGAAATCATCGTACGGGCCAACCCCGAAACCGGGGCGCTGGTGTATCTCAAAGATGTGGCGCGGGTAGAACTCGGTAAGTTTAATTACAGTCGGCAGGCCGCGTTTCTCAACGGCGAACCGGCAGCCTTTCTGATCTTGCGCCAGGAGCCGAACAGCAACGCCCTGGAAACCGCCGAGCGGGTATTTGCCGCCATGAAAGAACTTAAAGCTGACTTTCCGCCCGACGTAGACTACGAAGTGGCGTTCGAATCGGTTTCGGTGGTGCAGGTGTCGATTGCTGAGGTGATCGAGACGCTCCTGATTGCGCTGCTGCTGGTAGTGTTGGTTATCTTCTTGTTCTTGCAAGATTGGCGGGCTACGCTCATTCCGGTGCTGGCTATCCCGGTGTCCATTATTGGTACGTTTACGTTTTTTGTGCTGCTGGGCTTCTCGGTAAACACGCTCACGCTGTTTGGTTTCGTACTGGCCATTGGCATTGTGGTAGACGATGCCATTGTGGTGGTAGAGGCAGTGAAGCAGTTGATCGACAGTGAGGGATTATCGCCTAAAGAAGCTACCATCACCGCCATGAAAGATATCACCGCCCCGATTGTGGCCACCTCGCTGATTCTGGCAGCGGTATTTTTGCCGGTCGGTTTTATCCCCGGCATCGTGGGGCGCTTGTACCAGCAGTTTGCGATCACCATTGCCGTGTCGGTGCTCATCTCTACGTTTTTGGCCCTTTCGTTTACTCCGGCGCTGTGCGCCATGCTCCTAAAGCCGAAAGCCGACGAAGACCAAAAAAGCAAAAAGAAAAACCTGCTGCAGCGCTTCTTCGCCCGGTTTAACCAAGGGTTTGGGTTTGTGGTGGATCGCTACCGCGGGGGCGTAAAAATTGGTATTGCCCACACTCCGGTAGTGCTGATCGTGCTGCTACTGTTTTTTGGAGCTACCGTGTGGCTCTTTACCGAGAAGCCCACCGGCTTTGTGCCTACCGAAGACGAAGGGCGCCTGTTCGTTACCTACCAACTGCCCGATGCCGCCTCTACCGACCGCACCCTGGCAGTAACCGACCAGGCCATGGAGGTGCTGCTGAGCACGCCGGGCGTGAAGAGCTTCGCGGCCATTCCGGGCCTCATCGTACTCGACTTTACCCAGCGGTCTAATACCGGCACGATATTCTGTAACCTGGAGCCGTGGGCAAACCGCGGGGCAGATTCCCTGTCGGCCGAAAGCCTGGCTACGAAACTTCAGCAGCGCTTCGGGGGCATCGAGGAAGCGAACTTTAGGGTGATTGCCCCGCCGCCCATTCCGGGCTTGGGCACCTCGGCGGGCTTCTCGCTGGTGCTGCAGCAACGTAGCACTGCCGCGGTAGACGAACTGGCCCAGGTGATGAACGAGTTTCTGGAGGCCATTAACGAGCGCCCGGAAGTAAGTGCCGCCTTCTCATTTTTCACGGCTAGCACGCCGGGGTATCAGGTGAAGGTAGACCGCGAAAAAGCCAAAAAACTAGGCGTCTCGCTCACCGAGATATTCACTACCATGCAGACGCTGATGGGCAGCCGCTACGTAAACGATTTTACCCGCTACGGGCGCAACTTCCGGGTGGTGGCCCAGGCTGATACCGCCTACCGCACCGAGATCGGAGACTTAGACGGCTACTACGTACGCAACCAGTCGGGTAGCATGGTACCGCTAAGCACGTTTATCACGTACGAGATCACCGAAAAGTCGCCGAGCATCTCGCACTTTAACCTGTTCCGCTCCGCCGAAGTTACCGGCCAGATCGCTCCGGGCTACAGCAGTGGGCAGGCCATCGCGGCGGTTGAAGAGGTGGCGGCGCAGACCCTCCCGTCGGGCTACGGCTATGCGTTTTCCGGACTCACCCGCGAGGAGGTGAAGAGTGGCAACACCGCCGCCTACATTTTCGCTATTTCTATCGTCTTTTCGTTTCTCTTTCTGGCGGCGTTGTACGAAAGTTGGTCGGTGCCGTTCGCGGTACTGCTCACGGTGCCGGTGGCGGCTTTCGGAGCGATTCTGACGCTTACGCTGATCCCTTCGTTATCGAACAACGTATACGCTCAAATCGGACTCATCACGCTAATCGCCTTGTCGGCGAAGAACGCCATTCTGATCGTAGAGTACGCCAAAGACCGGCTGCAGGAGGGCCAGGGGCTGATAGAGGCAACCATCAACGCTATCAAGCTGCGCTTGCGTCCGGTGGTGATGACGTCGATGGCCTTTATTTTGGGAGTGCTTCCGTTGGTTTTTGCTTCGGGGGCCGGGGCGGTGGCGCGCCGCACCCTGGGGTGGACGGTGTTCGGAGGCATGGTGGCCGCCACCCTGCTGGCGGTGTTCTTCGTGCCAGTGCTGTACGTGGCTATCACGCGGCTGGCGTACGGGAGAAAGGGCTTGGAAAAGTTGCGGGAGAGAAACAGCGAAGCGGCTTAGCAAGAGGGTGGACTTCTTTTAACCAAAACCGGTTATTGCTTGTTCTTACCTACATGACTACTATTCTTGTGGGCACCAACCGCACCGAAGCGGTATCACGCCAGGTTGCCGAGTACTATCAGGGGTTGCTAACCCGACGAAATGTACCCAACCAGATCCTCGATTTACACCAGCTTCCGGCAGACTTTCTAACTACCGCTTTGTACGAAAGAAGTGGACAAAACGATGCCGTTAATTTGTTGAGCGCGATGATTGCCGAGAGTAATAAGCTGGTTCTGGTGGTGCCTGAGTACAATGGTTCGTACCCGGGAATTCTAAAGACCTTTATTGACGGGCTCGCTTACCCTAGCCCGATGCGCGGCAAAAAGTGCGCTCTGGTGGGGTTGTCGTCCGGTACGCAGGGCGGAAGCATCGCTCTGAGTCATCTAACGGATGTACTTAATTATTTAGGCGCACACGTACTCGCCCTAAAACCTAAGCTGGCGCTCATCGAGAAGTACTTCGACGGAGAATCATTTTCTCACCGGATATACCAAGAAATTTTGGATGATCAAGTGGACCAGCTAATCGCCTTTTAGGGTAACACTCGCGGCGCTACCCAATGGGCGACGACTAGCGGATGATGGTCACTCCCCCTCTATTTTCACGTACGGAAGCGCCCGTTTCTGCCGTGTCCGTATCTCCCTTGAAGCGAACAATGTACGGGTAGGTACCCAGCGGAGCCGGGCGGCCGTTGTAGGTGCCATCCCAGCGGAAATCACGGTCGTTCGACTGGAATACTATTTCGCCCCAACGGTTATAAATTTGTACGTCGAAGTCGTCGGTCGACACGTACTTGTGATACACGAAGAAGGCGTTGTTTACCCCACCCGGACGGAAAGCATTAGGAGCGGTGATACGCGGGGCGCAGTCCTCAATCACCTCTACCGAATCTACAATTGTACAACCAAACTCATTGGTGATCTCCACGATATAGGTGCCCGGAACGTTGACTACCAAGTCAGCATTGTTGCTGGCAGAACCAGAAACAGCATCGTTATCTTCAATGTTCCCGCCAGAAAGGGACCATTGGATGGTTGAAAGCGGGTTGTCATCTACCCGCAGAGTAGCCGTTCTGATACTATCCTCTGGGTCCCGCGAGCAGATGATAAACGGACCTAAACCTAGGTTTGAGGCAGGTACCGGGTCGCGCGAGAAGTTGGCGGTGGCGTTGGCCTGGCAACTCTCTATTCCTTGAATAAACGAGGTCACTTCTACCGAATATTGACCCTCAGCAAAATCGGGGCGGATAAGCAAGGTGTCGCCTCGTCCAGCTTCCCGTGGCAGCGTCTGACCATTGGGGCCAAACCAACGGAAGGATAAGCTATCTGAGCCGATGGCCCGCACCCCGGCGTAAAGTGGAATGGACGAGCCGTCGGCACAGGCGTTGCCGTTGAACAGAGCAACGGAAAGAGGCTGATTTACCAAAACAGGAATTGGTTCGTTGGGTGCATCACAGGCCGAATTGCGGTCGCGCACGGTTACTCGGTAATCACCGGTTTCGGTCACCGTGATGGTTCGGGTTACCAGCGGAAGCGGAGTGCCATTAAACTCCCAGCGGTAGCTCAGGTCACGGTCAGTGGCCTCTTCCGGGTTAAAATTTACCGTGAGTTGCTTCTCGCCGGTTTCGCAGCTGTTGTCCGGTTCTACTTCCTCTAAACTGATCAGGAACGACTGGTCTACAAACACTGGAATGTCTTGAGTAGCGGGACACACCACGTTGCCCGAGGCATCCCGGCCATCAACGTTCGTCACGCGTACTTCGTAGGTGCCCGATACCGAAGTGGTAAACGTCGACTGATCATTTCCTTGCAGCACTACGTTGCCACTGGGATCAAACCACTCGAAGAACCACTGATCACCGGAGGCCGGAGAATAATCCACTGATAAGACCGCCTCGCCGCAACCAGTGACTACGTCTTGAGCGAACTCAAAATCTTGTTCCTCGGGTTCGGCAATTACCGCACTGGTTGTTACCACACATCCGTTGGCGTCGGTCATCTCAATGGTGTAGGTATCGGGGGCAAGATTCGTAACGTTGAAGTCACCAAAAATCTCAAAATTACCCACAAAGCCATCATTACCCACAATTCTTCCGTCCATAGGAAAGAGACTAAGGTCAGGGTCCGTGCCCGGAGCAGCAGCATCTTCTAGGTCAACGGTAATAATGCTGTTGTCGCAGTCCGGTTCCGGGGTCACGCTCGCTACGCTAAAGGCGGCCGGATCATCCAAGCCGATGGTTTCCGTCACGGGGCAGTTACTCAGGCCGGTTACCGTCACTGAATACACGCCCGCTCCAATGTTGTCAGGGCTCTGTTGCGCGCTGGTAAATCCAGCAGGGCCAGTCCAGCGGTACGAGTACTGCGTTGGATCTTCCCCGTTGGGAAAGGTGAGCGTGATCGAGCCGTCGTCAGTAGCGCAAGCGGTAGGGTCTACCTTGGCCAACGCGATCTCCACGCTCGGATTAATCGTAATCGCGACCGTATCGCGGATAAAGCAGCCAAACTCATCGGTTACAGTTACGGTATACTGGTAGAAGCCCGCATCGGGGGTGGTTTCGTCCACTTCCAGCGTGGGTTCGTTGCTGGTTTGCAGCGTAGCTCCGTTCTCGTCCAGAATCACCCATTCGTAGCCGGGCGGGGTTTCACGGATGTTAGGCGCGCGTACGTCGAGCCGTAGTTCGTCGCCTACGCAGAGCGTAGTATCTTCCGGCAGGCGAACGCGCGGCCGTTCATCAACAATAAAAATTGAGTCTTCACTGGTACAGCCTTGGGCGTTGGTTACGGTCACAAAGTAGTAACCTTCTTCGTTGACGCTGATGGTGTTCTCAGCGGGCAGGTTTCCGCCGCCCACCGCACCGCGGCGTACCCAGGCAAAACTTAGCTCACTTGCGTCGATCCCCTCTACCGCCGTTATGTCAATTCCTCCCTGGCATAACAGGGCACTCTCGGGCAGGGTGGTCTCCACGCCGTCGGTCACCTCGAAGTTCTGCGTCAGTGTAGTATCGGGCTCGCAATCGTTGCTAAGCAGCACCCGAGCAACGTACGTTCCGGCCGAATCGATCATCATGGTAAAGTTCTGCGCATCGGCTGAGTCGATGCCCACATTATACAAGAAGTTGCCGCTGGCGTCTACTCGCTCGATGGTCCAGGAGTAGGTTTCGATCACGTCATCGCGCCCCTGGGCCGAGAAACTGATTTCGTTGCCCACGCACGCCTCATCAACGTTAATGTTAGGATCAGGAAACGAGTTGCCCCCGAAGCTCACGTAGGTAGGTAAGCCGAAGCCGCTCACCGCCCCGCCGGGCAAGCCATCGGGCAACGCCGCCGCGTTGAAGCCCGAGTTGGCCGGGTCGTTGGGATTGGGCGACAGGCTTCCTACGTTGGTTTGGCCGGGCTGCGCCACGTAAATCTGTCCGTCGGGTCCGCGCTGGATGGCCCCGTAGGTACTGCCCGCGGTACCGTCAACCAGCACCACCGGAATATTTTGCCCCTCATTAAGCGGGCGCTGCACAGTGGCTCCGTAGATGCCATTGTCGGTAGATACGTACAAGACGGTGTTTCCCGACGAATCAGTCACCATCTCGATGCCGTAGGGTTGCCCCAAGCCGGTGAAATCGATAGTAACCGGTTCGCTAAGTTCTCGCGTTTCGGTGTCATAGTTAAACAGTTCTACCCGGTCGGCCAGGGCTACGGCCACCAACGAACTGGTAGAGTCGCCCCCAAACTTGATGTATCCCTTACCGTCGTTGGGGTTGGTGATGTCGTGTACCGAACCAGTGGAGGAAACCACCGGATTGCCGATGCCCTGTTCAGTGATAGGGTAAGCGCGGAAGTTATTGGTGCCGTACTCGTGGGCCACCAGGGTGGCGGGCCCGCCATTGCCGCCCTGGATGGCGATGCGCTCGGTGCTCTTCACAAACAACAGCGCGTTGCTCAACACCACCGACGGACCGGGCGAAGCCTGTGAGCCACGCAGGTCGACGATGGAGTAGCGCAGGGCGTAGACTCCGTCTTCTACGGCGGTGGTGGTAAAGATGTAGTACATCGCATCAGTGCCGGGCACCGGAATAGAAACCACTTGGGTAGCACCCGGGCTACCGCCAATACCGGCTGGAGGAGTGCCTGCGATGGGCATGGGCGTATGCACCTTATCTCCCGTACTGGGGTCGCGCCCTACAAACCATACGGTCTGACCGTCGGTATAGAACAAGATATCTCCATTTGGGTCCGAGACGGCTTCTACTCCCTCGGGGGCATCTTGCGCACCATCGCCCAAGGAGGTAATCTGCCCGTCGTCGGGGTCGTCGGGATCGTCGTACAGGGTATTGAAGTTAATGCCCCCGCCGTCGCCGAAGTACCACTCGTTGTAGGTCTGGTTTTCGACCCGGTATTCTTTCACGTTCGACTCGGCGTAGGCCGCACATCCGGTGCTGGGGTCGGTGACCAGCACCCAGTAGACAGCCGCTTCATCAACGGTAATTTCAGAGGTGGTTTCGCCGGTGCTCCACTGGTAGGTGTAGCTGCCACCCCCGGGTTGTCCGCCACCCTGCCCGCCGCCACTCTCGGGTTCGGCTTTGAGTATTGCCTCATCACCGGGGCAGATGGTGGTGTCTTGCACCAGGGGTACTTGCAAATCAAACTCTTGCAACTGCGCATTGAGCGGACCTACCGCAACCGAATCGTCACCCCAATAGGCCGTCACTTGCACTGATAAAGAGGCCTCCTCAGGGACAAAAGTAGGGCTTAAACCCACGAAGCGTTCTCCGTTGACAAGCCACACCACACTGTCAGGGTTCGGAAGGCCGTTGTCCGGTTGGGCCACTCCGTTAATCACAAAGCTAGGGGTAAGGTGTACCGGGTTGTTGGTACATTGCCCAGCGTCGTTAATCTGGATAACGATGTTTGATAGGTCTATATCTGCGTTAGCGGTAGACGAAAACTGCCGCCCCCCCAGATTGGCGCCGCTCAGCAGGTTTGAGTCTACGGTGAGTCCGCTGGTGCTCGACGCATCAGGTGCGTTGATCCGCGCCAAGCGTTGCTCTCCCCCGGCGGTTTCGTACACGTGGTAGATATTGCCGTCGGGCCCCAGTTGCAATCCGTAGTTACCTACTCCAGGCACCAGGGCGTTGAGAGGCAGGTTGACTCCGGTAGCCACATCGTGCTGGTACACGTTGCCGGTGGCTCCGGTGCTCACAAATAGCTTGGTGCCGTCGGGCGACCATTCGGTATCGTAGATGGCTTCGTTGCTCGGCACGGCAAAGTCATCAACTTCGTTGACGGCGCCGGTGCTGCGGTCGATGGTGAGCAAGCGCACTCCTTGGCCCGCGGTGGCTACCGCCAGTTGCCCAGAGGCCGCACTGAATGAGATATTGGTGGCGTTAAGTGCTTGGGGTGATGCGCCCGCGTATTCTGCTACCGTTTGTCCGGCTACGTCGTAGACCAAGAAATCGCCGGTGCCATCGCGTTGGGCCACTACCCAAGCGTTGCTGTTGTCGGCGCTGGGCACCACCGCCAGGGCATCGGCGGCCAAAGCAATGCCGGTATCAACCGGGCCCGCTACGGTGGCTACGGGCGCGTCCTGCACGTTGACCGTTACGGTGTAGCGGCGGATGGTTCCTCCTTCGTTCACAAACACGTAGTACTCTCGGGTGCCATCGGTCAGGTCGTCGCCGGGTACGGGCACCACGACTACCGGTTGGTTGGCATCGGCATCGCCGCCGAGGGCCTGAATCGGGTTGCCCTGCGCGTCATAGATGGCCGCTCCGCTGGCGTAGAACAGGAGCTCGCCCGTGGCGGGATCGTTGGCCACTGCGCTACCCCCCAACCCAATCGGATTGGCAAGGGGCGTTCCGGTATCAGACAATGATTTATCGCTAGGACTAAACGGCAAGCGCGTGCCGCCTACCGTCCAGGTGCCGTCGCTACGATCGCCCTGCGCCCATCCGCTCGTTGACACTAGAAAACTTAGAAGGACAAGGGCACAGGCGCCGCTTTTAGAAAGTATGGTGCTCAACATATTGACACTCTTATTAATAACGTACGCGAAGATATGCGTATCAGGGTAACGAAAAAACCGGGGAGTTAATGCGCAATGTAAGCAATTGGCGCACCGGTTTGGTTTGCCTACCAAATGCTGGGGATTGATAACGCTGCCAAGTGGGTTTATAGTACGAATTCCGGAGAATAGACCACAATGGTGAGAAATGAGGGATAATGGTAGAAAGGCATAAAATTCATGTCTTTGTAACTTATTAGCTTGATCCTTTGTCATTATTCGTTATCGAACTACCTATCTTTGAGGCGATTAATGGGGCCCTCCGACAATAAAACACCGTCTTGGTCGCTTTTACACAAACAGGTGATTGGTTACGTTCATGAAAAAGTTTCTACTATTCTTGCTAATTTTTGGTGGGGGGTTAGCTTGGTTGCCCGCCCGCGCGCAAGACCCTCAGTTTTCGCAGTTCTACGCGGCCCCGCTTTACCTGAATCCCGCCTTTGCCGGGTCGGCAGAGCTCAGTCGAGCTGGCCTAAACTTTCGTACCCAGTGGCCTTCGTTAGACGCTAACTTTACCACCGTTTCGGTTTATTTTGATCACTTCTTCGAGCAGTACAACAGTGGAATAGGCGTAATTGTAAACGGCGACCGTGAGGGCCTGAGTGGTCTACAGTCGGTAAGCGCGGGGTTACAGTACTCGTATCGCCTGCAGATTGCCGAGTGGCTTACCTTTCGCCCCGGGGCAGAAGTGGCCTTCTACAACCGCGACCTTAACTTCGATAACCTTATCTTTGGCGACCAGCTCGACGAAAATGGCTTGATCACTGATATCACCGGTGAGCCGCTTAATACCGGGCTGAGCCGTTCGTTCGTTGATCTTTCGCTGGGAGGCTTGCTCTACAATGAAAACTTCTTTATTGGCTACGCGGCGCACCACGTAACCACGCCGAACCACTCGCTGGTGGGTGGCGAAAGCCGCCTGGCCATGAAGTCGTCCGTTCACGGTGGCTACCGCTTTTTGTTGCCTACGGGCTTTCGGCAGTTCGGCTACAACAAAGAGGGAAAAGAGCGCAGCGTTACCCCTACCTTTCAGTACAAACGGCAGGGCAACTTCGACCAGCTAGATGTAGGGGCGTACCTTAACTACGAACCCATTGTGTTTGGTCTGTGGTACCGTGGCTTGCCGGTAAGCCAGTTGCGCGATTTACCCAACCACGAATCGATAGTTGCCTTGGTAGGCTTTGTGATGAACAATCTGAACATCGGTTACAGCTTTGACTATACCGTTTCGGGACTTGGCATCCGTAGCGGTGGGGCTCACGAGATTTCGGTTGCTTATCACTTTTCGCTGCGCGACCCGCGCAAACCGCCCCGCAGCATCATGCGCTTGCCCTGCCCCAAGTTTTAGCGTAATCTCATCATCAACGTATTCTGTTTGCCATCTCTCCCCAAACGGTACATCCTACCGCTTTAGAGATAGATTGAGTTCGCCCGTTACTTCCAAATGACTAGCTTTCTGTAAGGCTAAAGCGGTAGCACCACTCCGTTTTTAGCCCCAAATAGTTTCTAGCATATTTTAAGAAAAGCTAATTACGGAAGATTATGGCCACTAATGATCCGACGCCGCCCGCGTTAACGTGTTTGAACCGAGCGGGTTACGCTCTTTTGCCTACTTTTTTATCAGTATTTTTTTGTTTTATTACCTCGGTCGGCGCTATTGCCCAGGGTAAAACGGATGCATTGGTAGACCGCGCCGATAAGTTCTTCACCCTGGCTCAGAACTACGAAGCCGCCCTGCCTCTCTATCAACAGGCAGTAGATAAGGGCGCATCCGACCCGATGGTACACTACCGACTCGGGGTGTGCTACACCCAAGCTCCTTTACTGAGTGATCAGTATCGTGCTCTTCCTTATTTGGAGTACGCACTCAAGCAGAAGGAATCGGCTGGTATACCGAATGAAGTGCATTACTACCTAGGCCAGATATACCACAAAGATATCAAGGTAGACGAAGCGGTTCGGCAGCTAGAAACCTACCAAAAAACACTAGCCGAAGGCGACAAGACGCTTGCGGAAGTAGACCGATTGTTAGCGGTGTGCAAAAACGCTCAGTTTCTGATCGCTGAGAACAAAGGGATTGTCATCCATAGTTTTGAGGCGATCAACTCTAAGTACACGGAGTACAATCCACTGGTTACGGCCGATGAAAGCATGCTAGCCTACACGGCGGTGCGGGAAGAAAAAGGCAAAACGACCGAGAAGATTTACACCGCCCAGCGCGACAGCCGGGGTGCGTGGAGTAAGGCTACCCCCATTGAAATTAAATCTAAGTCTCACGCCGGCACCGCGGGTATCTCGCCCGATGGGCAAAATATGTTGGTATTTATTGCGGGGGCCAACCGCACCGGAAGCCTGTATACCATCCGCAAGGAGGCTGATGGCTGGTCGAGTCCCGTTACGCTGGGCAAGCCGATCAATTCGCAATACCTAGAAACAACAGCCAGCATCACTCCCGATGGCAAAACCATCTACTTCGCCAGCGATCGAAGGGGCGGCCACGGCGGTTTAGATCTTTACAAATCCGAAAAACAGCCCGACGGCACCTGGGGCACGCCCGAAAATCTGGGAAGCGATATCAACACCGAGTACGACGAAGACGCTCCCTTTATCCACCCCGACAGCCGAACGCTCTTCTTTAACTCCAACGGTCACAACACGATGGGCGGAGCTGATATCTTCAAGACGTACTTTGCGGGAGGCAAGTGGCAAAAACCTAGCAACTTAGGCTACCCCATCAATACTCCTACCAACGACAACTACTTTACCCTAACCGCTAACGCTAAAATTGGGTACTTCTCGTCGGAGCGCAAGGGTGGCTTAGGAGGACAGGATATCTACTACTTCGAGATGCCAGCGCACGAAGCAAACATCCCGATCACTCTTATTAAAGGGCGAATCTTAGTGGGAGAAGACGAGCTCAAACCGGTGCCCACCCAGATAAAGGTAGTAGACGTAGACGCCAACCGCGAGGTGCAGTACGTGTACAGTCCTGATCCCGCCACCGGCAAATACCTTATTATTTTACCGCCAGGCAAGAACTACGACCTCATCATAGAGTCAGAGAATTACCTGCCGTATACCGTAAACATTAATCTGCCCAATCAGCAGTATTTCTACGAGTTATACCAGGAGATCACGCTGCGCCCTATCAAGCAGTTCGACGTAACGGTGGGGCAAGAGGTGAGCGTAAAGAACGCGTTTTATGACACCAAGAACGAGAATAAGTCGACCGCCCGCATTGCCAACGAAACCATGTTGGTGAAGAACGACAGCGTCGACACCTACGCCCTCATGGAATCGATCATTGCGGCGGGTGACGAGCAAGCCTACGAGTATCTGCTTAATCTAATGCACGAAACTAATCCGATAGAGGAAGTTAACTTCGACGAAACGGTGAACGACCGGATTGAGGCAGCCCGCATTGCGTACTACTACGATGAAACCGGAAAGGACAACCTAGTGGCCAAGAAGGTGGGTAAAGAAACAATCTACACGCTGCCTACTTTTTACGTAACCATGGCCGCGATCAACGGCCGCGATGAGCGCGTGGCTCCCACTAATTTCAACCGTGGGGTATTAGAGGGAGTTCGTAAGCTGTACTTCGGCGCTGGGAAGAGCGATATTGAAAGTGAGTATACGCCTATCCTCACCGAAGTGCTCAAAACCCTTAATAAACACGCTGATCTGGGCATACAAATATCGGGCTACGCATCGCCTGAGGGAGACGCCGAAGCGAACCGCAAGCTGTCTAACCAAAGGGCCACCAGGGTACTTGACTTCTTCAACCAGCGGGGCGTAGTGCGTCGGCGCATCATTGCGCTCGGTTACGGCGAAACGTCAGAGGCCGCCACCAGTGTCGAAGAAGGGCGGCGCGTTGAGATCAAACTAATTGACCTTAATGAGGTGGGGCGGTGATTGTTTGGATTAGGGCGTGCTGACATTCAAGCCTTAGAGGGCGTTCCGGGAGCGTTTTGTGCCCGTTTCACGTTACTTTTGTTGAACATTACGCTGCATCGCTCGCTTCGAGTGTGGTTTCAAGATGACCTTATACGAACAAAAAATCGCACTCGAAGTCCCTGATCAATCTATGTGGCAACACGCCCTAGTAAAAGACTATCTTACAGTCGGGGTGCCAGCTCTTAAACTTGTTCAGGCGTCTTTCTGAGATGCGCGTGTTATAACAGTGTAGCTCTTCCAACTGGTACAATCCTTTTAACGGTTTTAGCTTCTTTACGTCGGTATTAAAACACTCTAACCGCTTGAGGTTAATTAATGCCGACAGCGGCCTTAGGTCGTCAACCTGGGTGCCCGAACACTTAATGGTTTCTAAACCAATAGAATTTTCGAGGGGATCAAGCTCTTCTATCGGAGTGTTCTGAAAATCGAGATAGGTAAGTGAGGTTAATCTGCTTAAGGGCTCTAAACTACGGATAGGGCTGCGCGAGCAGATAAGTGCTCGTAGGGTAGTAAGTGGGCGAAGCGGTTCTAAGCTACTGATCGGCGTGTTGGAAAACGCCAGTTCGGTAAGGCGCACAAATTCCGACAGCGGTTCTAGCGAGTTGATGCTGCTGTTCTCAGGGATGGTAAGCGACTTGGTAAAGGCAATCTCATGAAGTTGCTCCCGGTTGGGGATATCATCCATGGCAACCTGCTCTTTCAGTAGGCTTTTCCAGGCAGCCGGAAGGGCATTCCACCACAAGCTAAGCTTACTGCTTTTGTAGATGACAACCGTTTCAGGATGCTCTTCGATAAACCTTCGGATAGCAATATCCGGCAGAGGAGTTTGCTCACAACTTAGGCGCTGTATGCCCGACAGTTCGCGTAAGGGAAGCAGCGAACTTACTCGGGTATTGTCAAGGTTGAGAACCCGCAGATTTCTGGCGTTACTAAGAGCGCCCAGGCTATCTATCGCGGTGTTGCTGCAGTTAAGGTTCTCTAGATTTAGTAGCTCTCGCAGAGGATACAGATTGCTAATACCGGTTTGGGCTACGTTGAGGGTTTGCAACACGGTTAATTTGGTAAGGGGCTTCAGGGTGGTGATGCTCTTGTTCCCCTGAACGTCTATTTCGGTAAGGTTAGCCACCTGGGCTAGCGTTTCTTTGGTCACCTCTCCTTCGGCCTGGATGTAGGTGGCAAAAATGCGCTTCCACTCAGGGTCTAAGTTGTTCCACCAGGTTTGCAACTGCCCCGACTCAAAGATGACCAAGGTCTGGGGGTTAGCCGCCATAAAGCGGCTGGCCTCGGCGGGGGTGACGGCCGTATTGTCGCAGTATACTTTTTCGAGCGCTGATAAGCCGCTCAGTGCGCCTAGTTCTTTCACGGGGGTGTTGTTGCAAAGCAGCACCTGTAGGTTCGCCAACTGCTGCAGCGGGCTGAGGTCGCTCACTGCCGTGCCCTCGATATTAACTACGCGGAGTTGGGTAGAAGAAGCTAAGGGTTGCAGATCGCTCACGCTGGTTTGCGAACAGTCTAACGAAACCAGGGCCGTCATGCCCGCTAGTGGAGCTAAGTTGGCAATTGGGGTGCTCGCGCAGCGAAGGTCTTTCAGGCCAGCGATGGTGGCCAGCGTCCGCACGGGAGAACCACTGCAGTACAGTTTCTCCAGCTTCGGGAAGCCCGGGAGCAAGCTCAAGTCTCGCACGCTGGTTTCCTCGCATATCAGCTCGCGCAGACTGGTTGCGTAGCGCAGGGGCTGCAAGTCCACCACGTTGGTGCGGCTGCAATTAAGCACCTCCAACTTGGTCAGGTTGCGCAGGGGCACCAAATCGGTTACCCGCGTGCCCGACACATCAATGTACTTAAGGTCTACGAGCTTGCTGAGCGGCGACAGGTCCCAGATCGACGAATAACTCGTTACATCTACTTCGGTAAAGCGCACAATTTCGCGCAGCATGCGGTAGTTGGCCGAATCGGTGGCCGACGCCCCCAGTCTCTCTTTAAAGTAGGTTCGCCAAACATCGGGCACCCCCGACCACCAGCTGGTCAGCTCCTCCCGCTCGCTCAGCTTGGTGGTATAGATGCTCGCAATCTTGAGGCCCCGAGCCGACGGGTCTAGGTTCACCTCAATGTAGCGGGCCTGGCTCGCGTTCACGGTGTCGCCGGTAATGGTAATGCCCTGCAAATTCCGGTTGGCGGTAACGCGGAAGAACACCCGCCCCCCCTCGGCTACGTAGTAGCTGATATCGTCTACCAGAAACTCGAACTTAGCTTCCTTAAAGAAAAAGTCGATGTCTTTGAGGTAGGCTTGCACGTTCTTGTTGGTGACTACGGTACGATTCTCGTCCAGGTCGTCTTCAATCTGCACCTCGGCGTCGCGAAAAGCCTTTAGGTAGCTCTGGCGAATGATAGTTTCTTTGTCCTGCGTAGTGGCCGACGGGTCGCCCAGTACGTTCATCATGTACTGTAGAAACGATACGAGCTGACCCGCCTGGGCCTGATACTCTTCGACCTGCGCTGGGCTTAACTCAGCGGTAGGCTGGCTTTGAGCAGACACCTCTGGCAGCCAACCAATTAGGCACAGTAGGTAGCTCAGGGAGCGTAACCAGCGGTAGTTCATCGTTCGTAGTAGATATAGTTGGTAAGCAATTCTTTCTCGGCGGGCGACACTTTGGTCAGGTCTGCGATGAGCCAGCCCCGGTTGTAACCCGACCGGTTAAAGCGAACCAACTGAAAGTACCAGCCGTCTACCTGGAAAAAGTGAAACTTAACCGAAGAAACCGTCTTAAAGCGTACGTTCGAGTTCTTGAGTTCGTAGAGTAAAATCGACAAATAGTCGGGCTGGTAGCCTCGCTCAGTAAACTGATCAATCTTCTGCCTCTTATCCTGAAAGGCTTTGCGCAGGTTCATGAAGTTGAGTTCGTGACTCAACGGATGCAAGAACTCCTTGCCGCCGGTGGTATCGCTAGCAAACAGCTGGGCGAAGGGAGCGAAGTAGCAATTGGTAAGAATCCACTTCGACCCTACCTTCTCCTCCTGCAGCTTCAGGAACAGCGTAGCCTCTTCTTCCTTTCCTTTGTACTGAAAGTGGGCCTTAACCTCGGCGAACCAGTTGCCGCCGTGGAAGTCGAGATACATCGGCTTCGCCGGATCGTTCACCCGGCCGATAAACTCTTTTTTGAGCGTACCCGATAGGTTTCGGTTCTGCTCGTCAAAAAGCAGTTCTAGATACTTTTTGCGCAGTCGGGGATCGCGATAGAGTTGGTCTCCGGGGTAATAACGCTTTCCTTCGCCGTCTTCCTCACCGTTAAAACGTCGGAAGAACTGGTTCACCTGCTTGGTTTCGGCGTAGAGCACATCCTCGCCGCCCAGGTACTCACCGATTCCCTGCGCCTGCGCCTTTGCCCCAAACAGCGCCAGTGCGAGCACAATTCCGTAGGTCAGCAGGCAGACGCTTCGAAGGCTCATCCGGGCGCTTATACGCACGCTTACCAGTTCCCCTCTTCCCATAAACAAATTACGTGGTAGTTTCTACAACGCGGATATCGCCCAGCAGCACATCCCAAAAGTCAATAGTTCGCCCCCCGATCTGGGTTTCCTTTTTCTGGACAAATACGGTGATGTCCTTCTTGGTAGTATCTTTATACTCCAGCCCGTCGTCTGAGCGCCCTTCGAAGCGCTGGTAGATAGTGATTACCCCTACGTAACTACCGTCGGGCTGCTGCTCCAGGTCGCTGATGTACTGGATGTCGTACCATTTAATAGTTACCTGATCGTAGTTCAGGGCCATCAGATGCTCGAAGTAACGGCGGATGTCGAAGTAGGTAACGTCATCAGAGGTAAGCGAAGAAACCCCGATTTCGGCCCCGGTGGCGAACAGTTCCTCCGCACGGTCGATCACCCGGTTGGCTTCGGAGAAGGGCGTGTCTTTGTCCCCTACGATGCTGATGTACTTACTCAGATCGCGCACTTTCTCCAGCGCTAGAGAGTCGATAGCAATTTTACGTTCGCGGCTAATTTCGCTCTGCGCCAGCGCAGGAACAGCAAGGGCCAGACTAAATATCAGTAGTAGTGAGCGCTGGATCATCGGTTATAATTTTTTGAAAGTTCTACTTCTTTAATTTTGCCGTTGGCGTCGAACTCCAGGTTCTTCACGGCGGCGGGTTCATTGCGGGTATCCTTGAGGTACTCCAGGTACTTTTTGATGGTGGTGGGCTCGTCGTAGTCTACTCGGTCTCCACTTTGGCTGATAACGATCAGCACCGGGGTATCCGGTGAGGCAAACATACTCATGGCCTCCTGAATTTTGAAGTTGGCTTCGCTTCCTGAAGCCCGCGCGATATCGCGCAGCGTATTGTTTACACTGGAGGCGTTTACCTCGCCGCTACCGGCCGAGGGGGCGGTAGTCGTTGGATTGTTACGGGTCGCGGAGCGCTCTTCGGCAATGGCCGCCTCCGCTCGGTCGATCAAGTTCTGGATTTCTGCATCCTGCAGGTTCATGTCTTTGATGCGGGCTACCACTTCCTCCTTCTCCTCAAGCGTCATGCTGCCCTGGTCATTGATCACCGACAACAGGTCGG
Organism: Tunicatimonas sp.; assembly: GCA_049650865.1. Lineage (GTDB taxonomy): Bacteria > Bacteroidota > Bacteroidia > Cytophagales > Cyclobacteriaceae > Tunicatimonas. The sequence goes on along the minus strand of JBASAY010000102.1, from coordinate 5,266 downwards.
CACGGGCTTTGGCGATGGTTTCGGCTTTAGCAGCCGCAGCAGCGCGGGCTTCCTTCTTTGCTTTACACCCCCCCGCACCCAGGGCCAGGGCCGCCAGAAGAACGAGGATAAGGAGCTGGTACACAGCGCTAAGGCGGCGCGGGGCCCGCGTAGTGGTGATTTGGTGGTGATGCGTTGTTTCCACAAATAGGGGAATAGAGGTTAAACAAGACTAAACCCAACAAAGTAAGGCATTCCTTCGGTCTTAAGAAAATTTTATACCAAAAGTGTTTGATGCCCCCTGGATAAGGATAATTATTTTCAACAACCGGGCTAACTTCACAAGGCGGTACACGAGGCCGCGGTAGGTTAAGCAATACGAGACTACCGCTAGACAGAGCTATCTATAGTAATAAGGCGAGATAAACCCGTACTTTTTTGGTGAAAGGCAACTTTGTTCGGGGGCGACGGGCGCACATTAGAATATTTTCAGTACATTATTTTCCGTTTTCACTAACCACCTCGCATGCTAGTAACGCCTACTGATCAAGCTCCCGGCTCCGGATGGAAGGGGTCGCTGCGCTTTTGGAAGAGCGACCTGGCCGCCTCACTGAGCGTATTGCTGGTGGCCCTGCCGCTGGCCCTGGGGATCGCCATCGCCTCGGGCGCTCCACCCGTGGCCGGACTGATCAGCGTGGTGGTGGGGGGACTGGTTACTACGTTCGTGCGGGGGAGTCACCTAGGTATCAATGGACCCTCGAAAGCCCTTATCGTGGTGGCGCTGGTAGCTTCAGAGCGACTCAGCGATGGTGCTACCTCGGGCCTCCCCTACGTGATGGCGGCTTTTGCCGTATCCGGAGTAATTCACGTGATGCTGGGGGTACTGCGCCTGGGTAAATTGGGGCACGTTGTGCCGTCGGCGGTGATCTACGGCGTGCTGGCCGCCATCGGGCTGATCATTATCGGTACGCAGGTACACGTGGCGCTAGGGGTGGCATCGGATGCGCACCAGCCGCTGGCTATTCTGCTGGACATTCCTCGCAGCGTGCTGGCGCTCAACCCGTTGGTAACGATCACCAGTGCGGTGGCGCTGCTTATCCTGATTGGTTATCCGAAAGTCCAGAACCCCTACGTTCGCTACTTGCCCGCCCCCATGTGGGTGCTGCTGGTTACCGTTCCGCTGTTTGCTGCTTTGCAGTGGGGCGCGCTGCAGGCCGCGCTGGAGAGACTTGTAGATGCTAACTACCTGATTCAGATTCCCCGGAACCTTACCGAAGGACTAGTGTTCCCCAATTTCTCTAAGATAGACCAGCCCGTTTTCTGGCTGATGGTGGTGCTAATTACCCTGTTGTTGTCGCTAGAGTCGCTGGTGAGCGCGAAGGCGGCGGATCGGTTGGACCCCTACCGCCGAAAAACCAACCTAAACGACGACCTGATTGGGGTTGGCCTCGGAACGGTAGTTTCGGCCATGCTTGGGGGGCTTCCGGTGTCTACGGCGATTGTTTGTAGTTCGGTAAACATTAACAGCGCAGCCAAAACGCGCTGGTCTAACTTCTTTTTGGGGGTGGTGGTGCTGATCTTCGTACTAGGATTTCGCCCGTTGTTGCAGATGATCCCGATGGCGGCGCTGGCCGTTATCCTGATCTTTACCGGCTACAAACTCGTGTCGCCGAGCGTATTCAAGAGTGCTTACCACCAGGGGTGGGAGCAGATAAGCATCCTTGCGGCGACGCTCGTTGCCGCCCTTACTGTCGGACTGGTGCCCGGATTGCTCATCGGCATCGTGTTTGCCCTGCTGGTGCATTATCTGCGTTCGGGCTTGTCGTTTGCGCTCTTTGCGCAGTACCTGCGGCAACTGTCGGTAAAGGTGGTTCAGGAACAGCGTTCTACCTACCTGTTTAAGCTTAAGGGGGTGGTCAACTTCTTCAATATGCTGCAACTGCAGCGTAAGATATACGATTTGGGCGAGGATAAACACATTATTCTAGACTTCTCGCACGCACGCATCGTCGATCTTACCGTGCTAGAGTATATCCACGAGTACGCCGAAAAGTACAGTCAGCAGGGCGGCGAGTTTCACTTCACGGGATTGGATATTCACGAAACCTCGTCGCACCACCCGCACGCGTTGCACGTGCTGCGGGTGCCCGAGCCGCTTAAGGTGCGGCTTACCCGCCGACAGGTGGCCCTTAAGCAGCTGGCCCACGCCCAGCAGTGGCACTATGACCCCAACATTCACTGGGATGTGAGCAAGCTAGACCGGTTTCTCTTCTTTAAGACGCACCCGGTAGACTTCACCAAAAATCAGCTGACGGGCCGCTATCCCGATTCGGCGGTTCGCTGGGAGATTTGCGACATTACGCTGAAGAATGCGTTCATCACCTTCGAGACGCACCGCCTCACGGTAGAAATCCTTTCGCTGCCCTACGAGGTACCGGTTTTTTCGCTGGAAGAAGAGTCGTTTCTAAACCGGATGTCGTTGCTTGTGGCCCAGCAAGATATCGATTTTGAGGAGCACAAGCAGTTTTCGCGTAAGTTTCTGCTGCAGGGCCCTAATGAGTTGAGCATTCGCCGGTTCTTCTCGCCCGCGCTGGTACGCTTTTTTGAGCAGGGTGACATCTATCACTTGGAGAGCAGCGGGCGTCAGATTTTGATCTTCCGGCACCTGCGGTTAATCAGCGCCCAGGAGGTAGAAACCATGGTAGGGTACAGCGAAAAGCTCGTATCCAAACTGCACATTGCCCGGGCCCAACTGGTAGAGTAGTAATTGTCTTCTTTGCGCCGAGCTACTCGCTGCGCAGCGAATCTACTGGGTTGGCCACCGCGGCCCGCACCGACTGGAAACCCACCGTAAGCCAAGCAATGAGCAAGGCGATGCCACCGCCAATCAAAAAGGTGCTTGCCCCCAGCGTTACCCGATAAGCAAAATCGGCCAGCCAGCGATCCATAATGAAGTAGGCGAGCGGCAGGGCAAGCAGTAAGGCAATGAGTACCAACTTGGTGAAGTTCTTAGAAAACATCAGTACCAAGCTACTCACTGAGGCCCCCAGCACCTTACGGATGCCGATCTCCTTCATCCGCTGCTCGGCGGTGAACGAGGCCAGTCCAAACAAGCCCAGACAGGCAATAAAGAGCGCTAGTGAGCAGAATATGGTAAAAATCGTACCTAATTTCTCTTCTGATTGGTATACGTCGTTAAAGCGTTCGTCTAGGAACGAATACTCGAAGGGTAGATCAGGCACAAACTGCTTCCACTGCGCTTCCAGTGTGGCCAGTACCGATGGCACCTGATCGGGCTGCACCCGCATTGATAGTGCTGAGATGTTGCCCCCTAGCACGATGACCATGGGCATAATCTTATCGCGCATGGTACTGTAGTGGAAATCTTGCACGACTCCCACCACGGTATGCGTATCAAAATCGCCCGGAGTATCCCCGAAACGGCTCAGCTCTTGTCCCAACGGGTTGGCCTCATCGAAGAAGTAGCGGGCCGCCGCCTCGTTGATTATTAAGGCACTGCTGTCGGTAGCAAAATCGCGTGAGAAGTTGCGTCCGGCCACCATTTGCATGCCCATGGCCGGAATGTAGTCGTAGTCGACGTGAAACCAGGGCACCGTGGTAGTGCGATCACTATCAACATTTTTACCCGGGAAGATGGCGGAATTGTTGTGAGTGAAGGCGCCGGCAGGTAGGAAACCCGTCAGCGTTGCCGCCGTTATCCCCGGCTCGCGCAGCGCCTCGTTCTTAAAAGCCTCGGCTTGGTCTCCTAGATAGTAAGTATTGTGCACCACCAGCACGTGCTCTTTGTCGTAGCCGAGCTTTTTGCTTCGTATGTGGTTCAACTGCTGGTAGATCACCACCGTGCCGGTGATGAGCACAATGGAGATTCCGAACTGAAGTACCACAAGCCCGCTGCGTAGCCAACTACGGTTGATACCCCCGGCCAGTTTACCCTTGAGCACCGCCGCCGGGCGAAAAGCCGACAGGAAAAAAGCTGGATAACTACCGGCCAGCAGCCCAATTACAACGGCCGCCCCCAGCAGCAGTGGCAGAGAGTACCACGGGTGCAGGTACTGAACGGTGAGCTGTTTGCCCGCTAGGTCGTTGAAGAAGGGCAACGCTACTTCAGCCAGCAAAATAGCCAGTAGCAGTGCCAGAAAGCTAATTAACAATGCTTCTACCAGAAATTGCCCGATGAGTTGCTGCCGCACCGAGCCCAGTGTTTTGCGAATGCCCACCTCTTTGGCCCGACCCGCCGAGCGGGCGGTCGACAGATTCATAAAATTAACGCAAGCAATCAGCAGTACGAACAAAGCGATGGCCGAAAAGATGTAAACGTAACGAATGTCGCCGTTGGCTTGAATTTCAGCTTCCAAATCAGAGTACAGGTGAATGTCAGTGAGCGGTTGAAGCAGGTAGTTAAAGTAGTTGCCCGCCCCTAGAAACTCTTCGTAAGTGGCCCCCGAAAACTGTTCAATCTGCGGGGCGGCGTACGTCTCGAACGTTTCGTCAATTTTGGTTTGCAGGGCGGTAACGTCGGTACCTTCCCGCAGCAGCAGATACGTGTAGTAATTGTTGCTGAGCCAAACTTCGGTCTTGCTGTCTTCTAGCGAAGGCATCGACAGGAACATCCCAAAATGGAAGTGTGAATTAGTGGGTATGTCCTCAAATATCCCAGTCACCTGATAAGGCACCTTGTCGCGTCCTACCAATAATGTTTCGCCCAGGGGGGGGCAACTGTTCCCAGTGGGTACCGAAGTACTTTTCTGCCGAGGTAGCGCTAATGGTCAGGGTATTGGGTTGGGCAAGAGCGGTACGGGGGTTACCGTGCAGCAGGGGCAGGGTGAACACCGAAAATACCGATGAATCGGCGAAGGTGACCGCCTCTTCTCGGTAGGCATTGCCATCACGGTACACCGTATACCCACCCTGGGTGCGAAACCGGACCGCGTTTTCTGCCTCCGGATAGGTTTCTACTACCGTGCGGGCCAGGGGCGCCGCTGCTACCGCATAATCACCCCCCTGCCCACCCAATTGATAAGACAAGTTCACCCGGTAAATCCGGTCGGCGTTCTCGTGGAAGCGGTCGTAGCTCAACTCATCGAGCACGTACAGGGTGATGAGCAGGCAGGTGGCAAGGCCGATAGCGAGCCCAAGGATGGGGTGTAGGACAAAAATCCAGTCAAGGAGTTACCTTGAGGTTTAAGGCCAAAATAGCGATAAAGATGAGTGAATCACAAATCAAAGAAGCCACTGCTCACTATGAGCAAGCCCTACGGCAGTGGGT
>JBASAY010000101.1:0-4775 GCA_049650865.1 Tunicatimonas sp. | reverse complement strand
GCATTTCGTCGGTCGTGTAATTTTTCCAAGAAGATGGAAAATCATGTTATCGCTTTTGAGCTCGCTTTCTTTTATATCAATTTTGGATTCGTTTGAACTATCATACTTTCTGAATCACCACCAAATTGACAATTGATTTAGTCTGGGCTAATGTATTTGGAATCTTGATTTTAATTCCAATAGGTTTAATATTTGGATTGCCTTTTTATTTAATTTGGCGACCTCAGATTGATATTAAACAATTTTTGGATAGTGCGGAACCTCAAGGAGCTGTTTTGAGATTTCTGTTGATTTTCGGCATTCTGATTTTGGGAATTGTATTGCATGAACTAATACATGGAATTACTTGGGCTAAATTTGCAAAAGAGGGATTTAAGTCAATAAAATTTGGAGTATTATGGAAAATGGCAACTCCATATTGTCATTGCAAGGAAGCTTTAAATGTAAGACAATATATTTTTGGAGCAATAACACCAGCTATTATTATGGGAATTGTTCCTTCCATTATTGCAATTATGATTGGAAATATTGGACTTCTAATTTTTGGAGTGTTTTTTACGATGGCAGCAGGTGGAGATTTTTTAATAATTAACTTGATTAGAAAGGAAAAAAGTTCTGATTTAGTTCAAGACCATCCTTCAGAAGCAGGGTGTTATATTTATCGAAAGATTGAATAAAAGGCAACACACAATAATGTATAAATTTCATTGCGGTTTTTGTGCTGACAACAAACTATTTAGCCCGCAACAACTTTGCTGCGGCACGACAGAATTCAATCCGCAATCCGCAACGAAGATTTATACTAACCGTTAGTTTTTACTTCTGTTTTCCTACGAAAAGGCCGTGCTTTTGTACTCCCGCCACTGATACAGTATCTTTCAGATCAGAACTGCTAATGCACAACCATTATGCTACTTACCCCGTCAAAAAAATCATCCATTGGTCTTACTGACCTATGTGTCTGAATCGCACTAGTAGAAACCGCCCCCCGCTACCCAATCAGGAGGAGCTTACCCAATTGCTGAATGCGTTCGACGTTCCGGGAATGGCCATGGCAACCCTCACGCTTAATGCTGCTTCTGAATCTGTTTCTGGCACGCACCTTCCCTACCTTTCAACTCATCGACGGTGTCAAGAAGTCGCTCGACGACCAGGCCTACCTCCAGCGGATTACTCCGAGGAAAGCCCGGAGCAGTTGGTTGAAGATGAACACCGAATACGTAGAGCGCCTTATCGCTGAGGGGCGGATGGAGGAGCCGGGACTCGTACCCGTCCGCGCTGCGAAGGCGGCCGGCCGGTGGGAAGATGCTTACCCCCCGCCGAGTGAGGCGGAGGTGCCGCCGGACTTCGTGGTAGCACTAGCAGATAGGCCAAAGGCGAAGCGGTTCTTTCAGACGCTGAACAAATCGAGTCGGTACGCCATCACGTACGGGCTAACGACAGCAAAGAGGCCCGAGACCCGACAAAGGAGGTTCGAGAAGTTCCACCGATATGCTTGAGCGCGAAGAGAAGCCCGGCTTCGGATTCAAAGAAAAACGAGTATAGCGACGCATTCCGTGGTTTTTCAAAATACTCCCTTTACCAATTCCACTTACCTCCCTCCCCCATGGCTCCTATTCTAACCCACGAACAACTTCTCGATTACTGGCAGGGCCACCGGCGCCTCACGCGCCGTACCATCGAAGCCTTTCCGGACGATACTGCGTTTGTCACCTTTTCCGTTGGTGAGATGCGCCCGTTTGCCAAGCTTGTCAATGAGTTTTCTAGCATGTCTGTTCCTACGCTGGTAGGCATCGTCTCGGGGGAGTGGACAATGGGTCAGGCTAGTCCTCCAACAACGCGCGCCGAGGCGCTCGAACGGTGGGATGCTGATACGGATCGGATTAATAGTCTATGGCCAGGCATCCCCGAGGGGCGGCTCCAGAAGACTGAGGTGACATTTAGCGGGTACGAGACGCGCCTTAACGATCTGCTATTCTACGTTATTGACAATGAAGTGCATCACCGGGGTCAAGGTTACGTCTATCTGCGCGCGCTTGGCGTGGTGCCCCCTGAGTTTCCAAATCGCAGCTGAAGGCTTTGCTGCACGTTGGCAAGTCTGATCTGACTAGCGTTAAACCCGGTCTTCGGCTCCGCCCGTAAGCAAATCGAAAATCGTAGTGTAACTACCAAATTATTAATTTTCCAAATGCGAAGCAGACGTAGGATTCGGCTCTACCACGTCGGCGGGCTGGTCTTCGTTGAAGAAGCGGTTCTGAAAAAGCAGGATGATGGCCACGCCCACAAAGATCGAAGCATCAGCCACGTTGAAGATGGGCCACAGGGCCATGTAGTCCCCGCCCCAGATCGGCACCCAGTCGGCCACCTTCCCTTCCCAGATATCGACGTAGAACATATCAACTACCTGCCCGTGAAACCACGGCGTGCTGGAACCGATGGGAGCGTTGTCGAGCAGCACTCCGTACAGGGCACTGTCGATGACGTTGCCGATGGCTCCGCCCAAGATGAGCGCCACTGACCACAGCAAGCCGGGGTGCACGCGTTTCTTGGCTAGGGCGTAGAGGTAGTAGCCGATGCCCACCATGGCAAACAAGCGAAACACGGTGAGGATCAACTTGCCGTATTCAGAGCCTAATTGCATACCGAAGGCCATGCCCGGATTCAACGTATAGTGCAGCTTAAACCAATCGCCGAACACCGGAATTTGCCCTACAATGCCCATATCCATGTTATAGTGCACTGCTAGCTTCACAGCCTGGTCAAGCAGAATAATGCCGATGCTTAGTAAGTAGTACTTTAGGTATTTCACTGCGTTTTGTTTGATTGTTTACTTCTCTTTCTGATGATTCTACCAACCTTCTGAAGTCGGAGTGCAGCACCGTATTTCCACCTATTGTATTCCTGGCGAATCTCTTCCAACGCGCTTAACCTTTCTACGGGCGGGCGGCTCAGCCAATACAGAAGATCGTCTGGTTCGTCCCCCTTTTTATAACCCCCTCCGTGACTCTTATTCATTAGCTACTTTTTTCAGTGCTACACGATCATTGTGCGCGTTGGCAACGCGTTACCAAAGTGCAGTGCTTGTTCTTTTATCTCCATCACTTCACCACCTTCAAACCAACCTCCACCACTCCCTCATCCATCTCCAACGCCGTTGCGTCGGATAACGTATTATCCGTCAGCGTTAACTCTGTAGCCTGCGTCTCCTGGCAAATATACGCTTTATGCGCTTGGATTGCGGCATCCACCAGCGCATTGCCCTGCTTCACGCTGATTTCAATCTTATCCTGCACCTCTAACCCCTGGTCTTTGCGCAGGTTCTGGATGCGGTTCACTAGGTCGCGGGCCACGCCTTCTTTCTTCAACTCATCGGTTACGGTGATGTCCAGGGCCACGGTGAGGTTTCCCTCCCGGGCCACCGACCAGCCGGGAATATCTTCCGAACTGATCTCCACGTCTTCCAGCGTGAGCGAGATAGCCTCTCCGTTGAGCGGCAGTTCGTAGCACTGTTCGCGCTCCAGTTGGTTGATCTTATCGGTCCCCCACTGCGCTAAGGCTTTGGAGATTTCTTTCATCTTCGGCCCGTACTGCTTGCCCAGTTTGCGGAAGTTCGGCTTAATTTTCTTTACCAGCACCCCCGAGGTATCGTCAATGTACTCGATATTCTTCACGTTCACCTCCGATAAAATCAGGTCTTCTACCGAAGCAATCTGCTGACGTAGTTCGTCGCTAAGTACCGGAATCAGGATGCGCAATAGCGGCTGCCGCACCTTGAGGGTGTGTTGCTTGCGCAGCGAGTGCACCAGCGAGGAGGCACTTTGCGCCAGTTGCATCTTGACTTCCAGGTCGGTGTCGATGGCGGCTTCGTCGGCTACCGGAAAATCGGTCAGGTGCACTGAGGACAAATTTTCCTGCTGGCTTACGCCGTTCAGGTCTTGGTACAAGCGGTCGGTATAAAAGGGCGCGACCGGCGAAGCTAGTTTGGCCAGCGTCACCAGGCAGGTGTACAACGTTTGGTAGGCGGCCTGTTTGTCGCGGTCGTAGGCTCCCTGCCAGAATCGCTTTCGGTTCAGCCGCACGTACCAATTGCTTAGGTCGTCGGTGGTGAAGTCCTGAATGGCCCGCGTGGCCCGGGTGGGTTCGTAGGCTCCGTAGGCTCCGTCTACCTCCTTAATCAGGCTGTTGAGCTTGGAGATAATCCAGCGGTCGCTTTCGGTGCGTTCGGCCAGCGGGATAGCCGCCTCAGCAAACGTAAACTCGTCCAGATTGGCGTACAAAGCGAAGAAGGAGTAGGTATTTTGCAACGTACTAAAGAAACGCCGCTGTACTTCCTGCACGCCATCCAGGTCGAACTTGAGATTATCCCAGGGGTTGGCGTTGCTGATCATGTACCAGCGGGTGGGGTCGGCCCCGTACTCAGCCAGCGTTTCGAAGGGATTGACGGCGTTGCCCAGTCGCTTCGACATTTTGTTGCCGTTCTTATCAAGCACCAGCCCGGTCGACACCACGTTCTTGAAGGCGACACTGTCGAACAGCATCCCGGCAATAGCGTGCAGGGTGAAAAACCAGCCGCGGGTTTGATCCACGCCTTCCGAGATAAAGTCGGCCGGATAGTTGGCCGTGAACACGTCTTTGTTCTCGAACGGGTAGTGCCACTGGGCGTAGGGCATCGCGCCCGAATCGAACCACACGTCGATCAAATCCGCTTCGCGAACCATGCGCTGCCCGTCGGAGCTTACTAGCACGATATCGTCTACGTAGGGGCGGTGCAAATC
>JBASAY010000100.1:0-91580 GCA_049650865.1 Tunicatimonas sp. | reverse complement strand
GGACGGTTTTCGTCTGATTAAGGCGCTTGAGAAGCGCGATGCTGAGGCATCGGGCGCCGAAAGCAACGCAGAACAGGTGGAAAGCGTACCAAAATCGCCGTTTAGGTTATATGTCAACACGCCCTAGTTTTGGCTATTAAATTAGATGCACACATTTGGGGCGAGCAATTCGGGCCGCGTCTAGCAGCTGTGCTAGTATGAAGCAGTGACCTCTCTACCATACTAACACTCTATTCAAGTACGCTGCACGCTAATTATATAGTTATTTATAAATATTATTGTACTTTTCAACCTACAATCTTTATTTAGAGCTGAATACTACGCTCATATCACTTGATTGTTTTTATTCATTCTTTTACATCCCTCAGTTTATTGTAGATAATTCAAATTAGTCCGCTTTTTGCATTATTTATTAAATAGTTATATAGATTACTTGAATAGTTATAAGTAAAAATGCCGGTTTAGTCCCCTTTTTAACGTATCAAATACTGTTTTTCGGAATGGTGTTTAATTACATCACTTAACAGTTAAACAAGAATTCAAAAATCTTACTTCCGTAAATTGTAGCGATCCAAACAGTTAAACTTCAAAAAGTGCTATTAGGGTAATTATTTCTTATCATTGCTTTACAACAATATCAAGTCGCTCAAAACTAAAGCAATGGAAAGTATACTACTTATTGAAGACAACGTGGCTGATGTACGCTTGTTCCAAGAGTACTTAAAGGACGTAATTGTTGAACCGTTTAAACTAACCAGCACTGATTCGCTGGAAGAGGCCCGGAGCATTGATCAAATTATAGAGCCCGAAGTTGTCATTGTAGACTTGTCGCTTCCTGATACCACCGGAGAAGAAACCATGACGCGGGCCACCCAGTACTTTCGGCACAAGCCGATCGTCATCCTAACCGGACTAGACAATCTAGAGCTAGCGAAGCAGTCGGTACAGCAGGGGGTGCAAGATTACCTGGTGAAGGGAGAGATCAGCGGCACCTCTCTACTACGGTCTATCCAGTACGCCATTGAGCGCCATCGGATGCAGCAGGCAGAAAAAGATATAGCCCTGGCTTTGCAAAAGCACAACAATCAACTAGCGCAGACCAACGAGCGGCTAGAATCGTTTACGCATATGCTTTCGCACGACATACGTGGGCCGCTTAACAGCATCTTGGGCTTGGTTAATTTGAGCGAGTTAGAAGAGGGCGATCCGACCATGTCGTCGGACCTTATGGGTCGTATCAAGACGACCGCCGCCGGTCTAGATGGGCACCTCAACGATATCTTATCACTGCTACAATCGCAAAACTCATGGGCCACTCAGGCCTCTGTGCAGCGGTGGTCCGATTTGCTCGAGCAAGTTGTGCAACTGCTAGATCAGAAGATAGAAGCATCTCAGGCGAGCGTTAGCTATTGCTTGGAAGCAACTGAGATTACGTATCCACCCTCGGTGCTTAAGAGTATTTTGTTAAACTTGCTTAGCAACGCGATAAAGTATCGGTCCGACGAACGGCCGCTGCGCATTAGCATTGAAACCCGGCAGGTGAAGGAGGGTGTTTTTTCACTAACCGTACGTGACAACGGACGCGGTATGGACCTGAAAAAGTACGGTCACAAACTGTTTACGCCCTTTAAGCGGTTCCATACCGACACTGAGGGGAAGGGAGTAGGTCTTTACATGATTCGTAAGATTGTGGAAGAACTGGGGGGGCAGGTTCAGGTAGAAAGTGAAGTGGATAAAGGAACTGCCTTTACCTTTCTTTTAAGTGATATGGCTCCCGCCACTTCGCTTGTTGCTTAACAATCGCTGCTCCGATTCTAGTACTACTATTCAGACATCGCCAGTAATCAATTAATTGAATAAACTTTACTTCAGCAAAGCTTACTATGGAAAGATCGCCCGACTTCTTACGGCACGTTTTATCGTCTACCCCCGACGTAGTGTACGTATTCGATATGGTTTCCAACAAAAATATTTACACTAATAAGGAGGCTGAGCACCTACTAGGTTATACTGATCAAGAGGTGCAGAATTTCGGCGACCAACTACTCGACCAGCTACTCCATCCGGAAGACCTTACCCGATACTTCGATGAGCATCTGCCTCGCCTAAATCAACTAGCCGACGGCGAGGTGGCTGAGTTTGAGTATCGGATGAAGACCAAAGCCGGGCATTACAAATGGTTCCACTCGCGCGATGTGATTATGAGGCGTTCGCCTACCGGCGAGCCTACTCTACGTTTGGGACACACGCAAGACATCGACAAGCAGATGAAAGCTCAGGAAGAACAGCGAATTCTTGGACGCTTCTTCGATCATTCAGACGATCTATTTTTGGTGATTGATCAAGACTGCTGCATTCAGCGAGCCAATCCGGCCGCGCTTCGGCTGTTGGGGATGCCAAAGCTTGAACTAATGGGGCGTCATTTCCGCTCAATTATTCATCCCGATGATCGGAAAAAAATTGGAAGTTTAATCAAAAGGTCAGAAGCCGCAGCAGCGGCAGCGCCCCTTGAGTCACGACTAGAGAGCGGCCGGATTATTAACTGGAGGACTACCTACGACGCGGAGAACGGTGCCCAGTACGTGGTAGGAATAGATGTGACGCAAGAACGAGAAGCGGAACGCGCCAAGCTAGTAGCTGACCGGAAGCTTGAGGAGCAAGAAGAACACCTACAACTGCTGGCCGACAATATGACTGATATGGTCTGTTTGCATCAACCCAGCGGCGAGTACGTTTATCTAGGTCCTTCGGCAAAGTCGATGACAGGCTACACTCCCGAAGAGCTTATCGGCCAAAACCCTTACGAGTACTTCCATCCTGATGATATTCCTCATGTCCTGGCCGATTCTCACCAACCGCTGCTCGACAGCCAACCAGATCGTCGGCAGGTGCGAGAGACTGAGTACCGGTTCCGTCGCAAAGACGGGCGTTACGTCTGGTTGCACTCCACCTCTAGCACGGTGGTGGAAAATGGAGAGATCAAAGCGATCGTCTCATCGTCGCGAGATGTTACTGAACGCAAGCAGCACCAGATAGCGTCAGACCAGTACCAAACGCAACTTAAACGCTCTAACGAAGAACTGGCTAACTTCGCCTACATCGCCTCGCACGATTTGCAAGAACCCCTGCGCATGATTAGCAGCTACCTTCAGTTGCTAGAAGCCCGCTACGGAGAGCAGCTCGACCAAGATGCCCAAGACTTTATTGAGTTTGCCGTCGACGGCGCTGAACGTATGAAAAGGCTCATCAACGCCCTGCTAGACTACTCACGGGTAGAACGACGGTTTGCCCAACAGCAACTCATTGACCTGAACGAAGTAGTAGAATGCGCTACCAAAAATCTATCGGTTTTGTTGCAAAATCGCCAAGTGGAGCTACAGTGTAATGTTCTTCCAAAGATTTACGCCAATGACACCCTGATGATTCAGGTATTTCAGAATTTGATTAGTAATAGCGTAAAGTTTCGGGCCGAAGGAAACGTACTCATTGACATAAAAGTAAAAGAAACGGATGAATTTTGGCAGTTTTCGGTGCAGGATAACGGTATAGGGATAGAAGAAAAATATCACGCTAAGATTTTTGCTATATTTAGGAAGCTTAACGCCGGTATTGAAGGTACCGGTATTGGTTTAGCTGTCATTAAAAAAGTGGTTGACTTGCACGGTGGAAGAGTGTGGATAGAGTCGACGCTTGGGCAGGGAACCACCGTATTTTTTACCATACCGAAAATGCAAAATGATCAGGACGAGCTTTACACTGAAGAAAAAATCAGTCCTACTAGTAGAGGATAATCCGGGTGACGTACGCTTGGTAGAAGAGGTGCTCAAGGGCAACGCTCTTCCTATTGAGTTAACGGTAGCCTCTGATGGACAGCAGGCGCTGGATATGCTGGCTACCCTGCGCCCAGATATGATTTTGCTCGACCTAAATTTACCGAAGGTAGACGGAAGGACGGTTCTTAAAGTCATTAAAGAGAATGCTGATTTGAGGCGTATTCCGGTAGTGGTTCTTTCTACCTCCGAGGCCGAGCTCGACGTAAACGACGCTTACAACGCCCACGCCAACTGCTACATCGCTAAGCCACTGGACTTCAAAGAGTTCATGCGGATTATTCGCGAAGTCTACGACTACTGGTTAGGCTCATTCGTAATGGCCCCTTCCTAACTATCCCCCTTTTCGTCTTCTATTACTCGCTTCAAAGGTATTGCTTGTATTTGCGATTGTCTACCGGTCGTAGCGCTCGTTTAGTTGCTGAACGGTGCGTGCCAGTTTGGCCGTAGCCCCCCCCTCTTTCATGCGCCACGCCCAATTACCACTGGGCGTCGACGGGCGGTTCATGATAGATTTATGATCAAGGTTTAGCAAATCCTGCATGGGCACCACCGCTAAACCACACACCGACGCAAAAGATAAGCGAACCAACTCATTGGCCACGTTTTTGGCCGTAACCGAGCGCTGCAGGTACCCCGACAGTCGTTTGCGGTCGGCGGCGCGTAGGTCTTTTTCGAACCAGCCGCGGGTGGTGTTGTTGTCGTGGGTGCCCGTGTACACCACGGCGTTGGGCACGTGGTGATGAGGCACGTAGCCACTCTTCGGCATATCGTCACCAAAAGCGAAGTGCAGCACCTTCATACCGGGCAAGTCGTAGTCATGCATCAGGTCGCGTACCGGCTGGTCAATTTCGCCCAGGTCTTCAGCAATGATGGGCAGATCTCCGTACTTCTTCTTAAACAGTTTGAACAACTTATTGCCCGGCCCCTTCTTCCAGCGACCGTTCATCGCAGTTTCGTGGCCCGCGGGCACCTCCCAGTAAGCCGAAAAGGCACGAAAGTGGTCCAGGCGTACTAAGTCAAACATCCGCAGGTTCTGGTCCATGCGCTGCATCCACCAGTCGTACTTCTGCTTCTTCAATGCTTTCCAATCGAATACTGGCATTCCCCACAGCTGGCCGTGCTCGCTGAAGTAATCGGGGGGCACCCCGGCCACAAAACCGGCTTTCTTACCGTTTTCTAGCTTAAAGATATCTGGATGCGACCACACATCGGCGCTGTCGTGGCCTACGTAGAAGGGAATATCGCCAAAAAGGCGCACCCCCCGGGCCTCACAGTGGCTCTTCAGGGCGTCCCACTGCTCGAAGAACACAAACTGTAAGAACTTTTCCTTCTCAATAGATTCGCTCAGCTCCTGTCGCAAAGCCTTCAGGGCTTTCTTGTCGCGGTTGCGGATGGGCTCGGGCCACATCATCCAGGACTCGCCCTGGTGATGCTGCTTAAACGCCATATAGTCGGCGAAGTCGTTGAGCCAAACCGCGTTGTCGGCGCAGAACTGCTCGTAGCGTTCCCTCCGCTTCCCCGCCCGTCCGTTCTGAAATGCCTGAAAGGCTTTGTCTAGTAGCGGCAGCAAAAAGCGAATTACCTTATCGAAATCTACTTGCTCTTCGCTAAACTTAAAACGGGTGTTTAAATCACTGCGCTCCAGGAGGCGCTCTTTCACCAGCAGTTCGGGACTGATCAGCAGCGGGTTGCCCGCAAAGGCGGACAGCCCGCTGTAGGGCGAGTAGCCGCTGGCCCCTTCTACCGGATTCAGGGGTAGCAGTTGCCAGTAGGTAAGCCCAGCCTTCTTCATGAAGTTGGCAAACTGGTAGGCGGCAGGGCCTAGGTTGCCGATGCCGTGGGGGGCGGGCAGCGAAGTAAGGTGCAGTAGCACTCCACTGCGTCGATCGTTAATCATGTTGGTTTTTGGTTAGTAGAGCAGGGGGAAACTGGGCCAGCGCTTCGCGCACAGCAAGGTGGTCGGTAAGCGAAATGGTTTGGCCGGTGAAGGCATCCGTCCAGGAAGCGTTTTGGGTCGGAAGCACCACCTGCGTATCGCTCCAGGCGGCTTCGCCCAGCGGCAGGTCGTTGGTTAGCGTAAGCGAAGTAACGCCTAACGGCACCAGAACCACCGCCTCCTGCTCCCGGTAAACGCGCCGGAAGGCCAGCAGGTGGTCTTGGTGTTCGCCCCGAACCGTTAGGGGTTCGTAGGCCCCTTTCGCAAATAGGTCGGGTAACGAGCGGCGCACCCGCAGGCTTTGCGATAGGACGAACAGCTTGATAGCTGGGTCAAGTACGTTATCGGTGAGCTGATCCAGCAGTTCGGCGCGCCCCGGGGTGTCAGCAGCGGCCTCAAACCGCTTCAGTGCTTCGCGGCGCGGAGCGTAGTCTACCGGACGACGGTTGTCGGGGTCTACCATGCTTAAGTCCCAGTGTTCAGTACCCTGGTACACATCGGGCACCCCCGGAGCGGTAGCCTTCAGCAAAGTTTGCCCCAGCGAGTAGGTAACTGCCCGGCAAGCCAACGGTTCGGCAAAATCAATGAAGTCATCCAAGAAATTTTCGTCCTGCAGCAGCTGTTCCGCAAAGTGGGTAACGGCCCGCTCGTAGTCTTCATTCGGCTCCGACCAGTTGGTGTGCGTCTTCGCTTCTCGGGCGGCCTTCACCAAGTATTCGCGCAAACGGTTCGCGTAGTCCTCCGCCTTGGGAGTCGTATGAAAGGGGAAAGTGCCTACCAGGGTCTGATAGATAAAGTACTCAAAGTTAGCCTCGGGCCAGCCGCCGTCCTGATCGAGGGCAGTTTTGTGGGGTTCGTTACCATAGCGCCAGCGGGCGGTTACCTTCATCCACTCGCTGGGCACCTCGCTGAGCAGGTTGATGCGCATCCGGGCATCTTCGCCCCGCTTGGTGTCGTGGGTGGCGGTGGCGCTCATCGCCAATGGCCAGCGCCGCTGCATACGCTGGTGGAATTCGGCAACGTCAATACCCAACTGCTGAGGAGAATCGCCTACCTCATTGTGCGAGATCAACGGGTGGTATCCGTAAAAGGTGGTATCTTCTACCCCCTTGGCGGCCAGCGGACCGGCAAACTGCTGGCAGCGCATCACAAAGTCCAACCGGTGGGCATCGTAGGTGTCGTCGCCACTGGCCTGCCCATCGAACACCGATCGAAGGGTCTTTAGCGAACCCGCCAGTTCGGGCGCTGCTTCCTCGGCGCGCTCGAAGGTTTCCTGCAGCACCGCTTGGTCTTCGGGCGAAAAGGGGAAGCTGCTACTATAGATCCGGTACACCGGAAAGGCCACCAGCAGTTCGGCCAAGGCCGACTCAACTACCTGGGTTTCATTGCCATCACCTAATTTAAGCGAACCAAGCAACCGGGTAAGGTTGTGGAGCTCGCCCTGCATGCGCTCGCGCAGAATAAAGTGCTTGTTGCGGTGCACCAGCGCTGGGTAGTCAGTGCCCTCAGACTGGGACTGCCAGGTGTCGTAATAACTCAGCAGCGACTGCCCTCCGGCTACGGAGGTAAAGAGCTGGTTTATATCGGCCAGAAACCCGTAGCCGCTGCTGCCCTGCACTGGCCAGTGCTCAGGAAGTTGTTCATCATGCTCCAGAATTTTCTCCACGACCAGGTAAGGCTCATCGCCCAGTAGCGTTCGCAGTTCTTCCAGATACGCGGTAGGGTCAAGCAGTCCGTCCACGTGGTCCACCCGCACCCCTTGCACGTACCCCTCGTCAATCCACTGCTTAATCTTGCGATGATAGTGATCAAACACCTCGGGGCGGTGGGCGTTCAGGCAAATCAGGTCGTTCACCGTGAAAAAGCGCCGGTAGTTGATCACCTGCTCGGTGGTCTTCCAGTGCACCAGCCAGTAGTGCTGCTCCTCGAGTAGCGCCTCTAACCGAGAAATATCCTCGGCGTACGACGCTGTAAATTGCGCTACGGCTTCGGCCAGGGCCGACTGCTGCAATTCTTGGTAAAGTTCTGCCACCGTACTTTTCCAAGACTCCCCGATAAGTTCACCCTTCAGCAAAGACTGGGCATCAGCTTCGGTACGTTCTACCCACGTATCAAACTGCGCTTTTTGCTCAGCCGACAAACCATCAATCGCACGAACATCGCGCAGCAACCCGGGATAAGAAGACAAGCTCACCGGCAAGTGGTGGTCGTAGTACCGTAGCTGGAAACCGGTTTTGCCCCAGTGCAGGCTAAGCTGCTTCTCCTCGAGCACCGCTTCAAGCGAAGACCCTAAAAACGGAGCCATGATCTTACCGGTAAAGCGCGGGTCAGGGTGGTTCCAGTCTACGTCGAAGTAAGTAGCGTACGCAGCATGAGGCCCCTTCTCTAGCAGGTCGCGCACCCAGGGGTTGGCGGGATCGTAGGCCATGTGGTTGGGAACGATGTCCTGCAACCAGCCCATCTCTAGCTTCTCGAGTCGCTGCACGAGGTCGGATAGCTGGGCTTCCGTGCCAATCTCGGGATTGATACGCCGGGGGTCGGCCACATCGTAGCCGTGGGTGCTACCGGCGCGCGCCCGAAAGATGGGCGAAGCGTATATCGTAGAAATGCCTAGGTCGTGCAGATAATCAACGATATCGGCCAGTTGCTCTAGCGTGAAGGACGACGACAACTGAAGCCGATAAGTAGCGGAGGGGGTATACATGCGGTGTGGTTATAAAAATGCTACCAAAATACCGGAAGAACGGTATCAAGGTAGCATTGTTGGTCTACGGAGATATTTTGCTACACCTCCGGTACGGAAGCGTAGTCGCTTACGTGAATGTTAAGCACCTCAAACAGCTGCGCGAAGGTGTTAAGCCACTGCGTGGCGTGTTCCTCGCCCCGGTCTTGCTCACGGCTCATGCGCGCGAAGTTTTCCCGGTGAATGATAAACGCCACGTTTTGCGCCCTCCACAGGTCGGGTTGCAGGTGCACCTGGAAGCAGGCCTGAATAAATTGCACCGCCTGCTCCATGTATGCCAGGTCGTCGGGATGCTGCTCTACGTGCTCCATCAAAGCGTTAATCCGTTCGCCCGCCAGATAGCTTAACCCAACCAAGTCGATGTCTACGTCCAGGTTATCAATGCTCTCTACCATCGCATCTAGTTCTGCCTGCTCGATGTGATCGTGCTCCAGCATGCGCCGCAGCTTCGAGTTGATGGTAAACTCACCGGCATCCTTAAGCGGGCGCGGAGCCTGAATGCTCAGCTGCTTCATGGCCTGCAGCACCGAGTAGTTGTTCTCGTAAATCTGCCGGAAGGTGCCCTCCACGTTGTTCATCGTTTCTTCTAGCACCTTGTTGAGCAACTCTTTCTGATCTTCCTTAAAGAGGTGCCAGAATGAGTAATTGTGCATCCCAAAGTGCTTGTCCATAAATACTACTGATTCGTGCACCCGGCTCTTCTGAAAAGATTCCACAATCTCGTTACGCATCGCCTCGTAGGCTTCTTCCTCTAGCGAAGCGCGCACCCCACCGAACAGGTGGTGCTCTCCCAGGTGAATCACCGCAAAGGTCACGTCTTCTTTCTCCCAGGTCACTTCTGAGGTAAGGCTTGCCTTGCCCAGTGCCAGCCGGTACTTACCGGCGTAGTGCTTCTCAAAGTGCTGCAAATCTACTCCGAAACTGTACACCCGGTCCTGCTGGGTATACTCCGAGAAGAGCGAGGACACCGCAAAGTGCGCCCCTACCCGGTTCATGTCTACGATCGAGGGGCGTACCAGGCGCTCGTAGGCTACCGCCGCGTTTCCGTACTCCGGCAGGTTACTGGGCGCCTTGGCCAAATGCTCAATAAAGGCCGCTTCCAGATCCTCTCCGGTGATATCATGGTGCAACTGAACGGCGCGGGCGGCGTACAGGATGTCCTGCATGGTTTCGATGCCCGTTACCTCGTCGAAGAACCAGCCGCAGCTGGTGTACATTAGCATGGCGTGGTGCTGGACCTCCAGCAGCTTCAAAAACTTCACCTCGTCGGCGTGCGATAGGGTCTTGCCCGTCTGCTGGTAGATAAAGTCGGCTACGTTCTCGTGCGAGCGGTCGAAGATCACGCGTACGTAGTCGTTGCGGGTAGCCCAAGGATCGTCCACGAAAGTGGACATCTCTTCCTCGTACACCACCGCCAGCTTATCCCGCAGCCAGTCGAAGGCCGCCCGCAGCGGTTTGCGCCACTGCTGGTTCCAGTCGGGGCGACCGCCCGTGTTGCCGCCCCCGTCTTCCGACCAGCGCTCCAGGTGCGGCGTGCTGCTCCAGGCGGTGTTCTCAATCACCTCGGCCTCGTACTGCGGCGGATACTTCTCTAAAAATTCGCCGTAAATAGAAATATCGACGCCGGGGCGCTCTTCAATGTGGTGCAGGCAGTAGGCCAGTCCCATCTCGCCGTAGCGGTGGTGGTGGCCGTAGCTCTCACCGTCGGTAGCAATGTGCATTAGTTGCGGCTCCGGGTTGTCCTCCTGACTATCAAGCTGGTCAACCAAGCGGTTGCCGAAGGCCTCGCCGTCGTTGAGTAGTCCCTCGAAGGCAATGCCCTGCGATACCGGGCCGTCGTAGAAGAATAGCGTAATCTTCTTGCCCGACGGCAGGTTGCAGGTGTACGGACGGCGGGGGTCTACATTAGCGCCCATCGCATTGGCCCACTCCTTGGTGCCCTTCTTACGCACCCGCTTAGCCTGGTAGGGCGACAGGATGGTAAACTTAATGCCGTGCGTGGCCAGCACCTCCAACGTTTCGGTGTTCACCGCCGTCTCGGGCAGCCATATGCCCTCGGGCTTGCGCTCGAAGCGATACTCGAAGTCGCGGATGCCCCACAGAATCTGGGTTTCTTTGTCGCGGGCGTTCGACAGGGGCACAATGGTGTGGTTGTAAGCCTGCGCGATGGCCGACCCGTGGCCCGAGAATAGCTCCTGGCTCTTGCGGTCGGCTTCCAGAATAGAGTAATATACCTCCGGCGCATGATTTTTCATCCACTGCAGTAGGGTGGGGCCGAAGTTGAAGCTAATCTTGGAGTAGTTGTTAACAATGTCCTCAATGCGACCCTGCTCGCCCAGGATGCGGGCGGCCGCGTTGCGTGAATAGCATTCGGAGGTGATGCGGTCGTTCCAGTCGTGGAAGGGGTAAGCCGAGTCTTGCACCTCAATGGTGTTGAGCCAGGGGTTTTCGCGGGGTGGCTGATAGAAGTGGCCGTGAATACAAACGTATTTGTCGTGCGCCATAAAAATGAAGAGTTAAGTAAAGTTTTGTGTTTAAAAGACTATACGATACATGATACGGTCTGCTGTTCTCAGGGTACTGATGCGTACGTGTCTGACTAAAATTAGTTATGGGAGCAAAATTATAAACTAATCGGTTCCGAAATTGCTACTTATTTTGCTACTCAGCTACCCGAAACGCCCGAAAAGAGCGGCCTTTCAGTTGCAAGTCAGTCTCCTCAGACAGTGAGGCTTCCGTTGCCGCCGAAGCAGCCTCCCCACGCCACGTTCCGTCCGTCGAGTTCAGCTCCCCGATCAGCGCCTTGTCCGTAAAGGGTGGCAGCGTCAGGTCGGTTTCGCCGAAGTTAAACGCTACGTACGTCTGCGGTGCTGCATCCGGCTCCGGGGCGCGGCCCATCAGCAGCACGTTGGGCTGGGGCGATGTAATTGTTACCGACCGGCGGTCGGTCGTCTGCAAGCCAGGCAGGGTCTGGCGCAGTTCGATCAGCTTTTTGTAGAACCGCAGTAGCGTGGCCCCCTCCCCTTCTTGGTAACTCCACGATAGGGTAGAATTGCGAAAGGTTTCTTCGGCCTGCGGGTCGGGCACGCTAAGGCCCTCGCGCTGGAAGTAGGCAAATTCGCGGGTACGCCCTTCCCGCACGGCTTTTACCAGCGCCGGGTCAGTGTGACTCACGAAGTACTGAAACGGATTTTTCTCACCGTACTCTTCGCCCATAAAGAGCATCGGCACCGAGGGCGACAGGATGGCCGCCCCGGCCAGCAGCTTAAGGGTGTCGAACGACTCGGTGGTGGTAAGGCGGTCGCCCACCATGCGGTTGCCCACCTGGTCGTGGTTCTGAGTAAACACCACGAATTGGTCGTAAGGGTGGTCGGCGGCACTGTTACCAAATGCTCGCTGCCGGTGCTTCGAGTACTGCCCGTCGTACACGTAGCTGTCGCGAAACGCCTTGAGCACGTGGTCAAACGTACCGAAATCTTCGTAGTAACCATCCTGCTCACCGGTGATGAACGCGTGCAGGCTGTGGTGAAACTCGTCGATCCACTGCCCGGTGAGTCCGAAGCCTCCGCGCTCGCGCGGCGATAGGTAGCGCACGTCGTTCAGGTCGCACTCGCCGATGAGCACGTAGGTCCGTTCGGTCTGCTCTGACAAAGCGTCGGTCTGCTCCGACAGGTCGGCCAGAAAGTGGCGGGCGCTGGTATCTTTGATGGCGTGCACGGCATCCAGGCGCAGCCCGTCGATGCGAAAGTCGGCCAGCCACTGCCGGGCGTTCTGCAAGAAGTAGTGGCGCACCCCGTCGCAGTAGGCGTCGTCCATGTTAATGGCCAGTCCCCAGGGGGTATGGTGCTTGTCGGTGAGGTAGGGCCCGTAGGTAGGCAGGTAATTGCCCTCGGGACCCAGGTGGTTGTACACCACGTCGAGGATCACCGCGATACCCCGCTGGTGGCAGGCATTTACGAGTTGCATCAGACCCAGGGCCCCGCCGTACGAATGCTGCGCCGCGTAGGGGTACACTCCGTCGTAGCCCCAGTTGCGCTCCCCCGGAAACTGCGCGACCGGCATAATCTCCAGCGCGTTAACGCCTAGTTCGGTAAAGTAGTCGAGCTTATCGATGATGGCCATGAAGGTGCCCTCGGGGGTGAAGGTGCCCACGTGCAGCTCGTAGATAATCATCTCGGACAGGGGCAGCCCTTGCCAGCCGTCGTCTTGCCAGCGGAAGCCGTGGGTGTCGATCACCTCCGAGGGGCCGTGCACCCCGCTAGGCTGGGCCAGTGAGGCGGGATCAGGACGCGGCTCCTGGTCGTCGATCTGATAGTAGTACAGGTCGCCCGGCTTGGCGTCGGGCACGTGGGCCGACCAGTAGCCAAAGGGTTTCGCCTCCAGCGCAACGGTAGTTTCTTTATTGATGAGCACCCGGGCCGACTCGGCCAGCGGGGCCCACAAGGTAAAGGTAACGCCCGGATGGGCACCGGCGTCGGCCTGATAAATAGCGCCCACCGGCTGATGGGTATAGGTTAGTTCCAAAAGACTTTGTGGTTTGAGGTAGTTTAGTGGTTAACCAACCCGCGGAGCATAAGTTTAGACGGGAGTGCTCAAATGCGTTAAGGTCCTTACTCTATTTGCTAGGTTCCGTGCAACGCATATAGCAACGTTGATTGGACCTGAAATATAGATCAAGATTGATCATCGCTTAGGAGGAACATGTGTTAGAGTATCTTTAATCTCTGGGCATGATGGTTGTATACCATGTTGCGTGATATGTAAATCAACAAAGTTGAAAGAAGTTATAATTTCAGGTGTTTGGATAGCTAGCGGAGTGTATTTGGTGCTCATTGGATGTGAGAGCTATTGGGCATATAGTGATCCAAATACGGTTTGGGTAGGTATGTTACCCGAACTGTATTCAATTGCTCATATTTACATTGGGATTAAGGCCATTTCAGTAGGTACAAGACTACTGTTTAATCTATTGAAGGTAAAAGTGAAACTAATGGATTTTTCAACCTTATTAGTAGTTTCTACTATAATAGTTCTAGGAAGAGAGTTAGTCATTTATGGAAAACTGACTGCGAATTCTTATTTGATAGACGAGATGTACCTTGGTCTTTATGGTGGATTAATAATTGTTACTTTAGTGCGATTAAAAAAGATTGGATTAGTGAGTGACATCTGGAATTGGGGTTCTTATAAGTGTAAGAATACGATTCGGTTCAAAAAGAATGTTTTAAAATTTACAAGTGCATTGATCCTTCTTCCTATAATTCTTCAATATAATAGCTTTAATTTTTTGCATTGAAGAAAATACGCTGCACAACATCGAGAAGCCATCAGCCTAATATATAAAAAACCTCATGTTTGTGTCACTAAGCACGAATATTGTAAACTAAAAGATCGGCACAAGTAAACTAGCAGACAGGCCCGCTCTGTTCTTTCTTATCAACTACCACTTTGCTTTAAAAACTAGTAGTATCCAGCACAGCGAATGTCCACAACAGGAAGCGATCAGCCGGTTGCTCACTACCAAACCTCGAAGGCAGGGTACCAAAAAGCTGATTGCTGCAAGAAAACCCCGGCGACAAGACCCAAAAAAGCAGTTTGCAGTTAGCAGACGTCGAGGTTTGGCCATCAATTAGTGGTTAAGCGTAGGTAAACTTCGGCGACAGCCTAGCAAAACGTAGCTTTTAGCAGTCATTTCACCTGATACTGTGGGTTTTTCGTCTTTTTAGGCTACCACTAGTAGTGCCAAAGCAGCCGAAAGTCGCTTGTACAGCGCATCTACCGACTTTATTAGCCCTTCCCTACCCCCCCAATTAGAGTAATTGCCTACGTATTAGGATTATGCCAGTTTCCAGACCCTTCCTTACGCCCGTAAGTTATAGTACTATTTGTAGAAGTATTTTCATTTGTTACGCTTTATCTTGCTAACTGTTGTATCACCTCTATCTAAATAGTAAACCCAAATTACGCTTATGGAAACTTCTACTACTGATCAGCTCATCGATGCCGCGGTACTTGCTATTCGCCCGCTCTTGTCTAATAAGAACCTGCAAAAGAGAATGAGCGCCTACGGTTTCACTCCGCAGCGCCTCCAGCAGGGCACCGCTCTGCTCAACGCCGTTCAACTGATTGGCGATACTCGCGAAGAAAACAACCGGGAAGCCCGTCACCTTACGAACCAGATTGCTCATGATCGGCTGGTAGCTCAAACGATGTTTCGTACGCACGCGGCTATCGCTCGAACTGCGTTCCGAGAAACCCCCCTGGTGTTGCAAGACCTGAACATCAGTAAGCTGGTAAACGGCGCCTGGGCCTGGACCAAGCAGGCCCTCGAGTTCTACAAGCTAGCCCCTACCCAAATGGAGCAGCTACAGCGGTTTGGAGCCATCCCCGAAGAGTTTCAGCAGAACCAGGCGGCAGTGGAGGCCCTGATTGATTTGCGCAACGAACGGGTGCAACAGAAGGGAAAGACGCAAAACCTCACGCAAGAGCGCAACCAAAAAATCAGAGCGCTGCGCGAGTGGTACGGCGAGTTTCGCCAACTGGCGCGCCTTGCCTTTAAGGAGAAACCGCAGTTGCTAGAGACCTTCGGTATTGTAGTACCCTCCGGCGCTCGCAAGTGCAAGAAAACAATGCAAGAACAGGTTTACTAGAATCGGGTAAGTTACGTTAGTTTGCCGTAAACCAACTATTCTACAGGGATAGGGGTTTCGCTTTCACTTTTAGGAGCATGTTTCTTTAGAAGCATGCTCCTATTTTTATTTAGGGGGAAGACCGAAGCTCGGATGAGATTTTACCAGAACCGGACACCACTTCTACGCTAGTTGTAAGGTCTCCTACGACGCATCAAGCGATGCTAGGGCACGCGTTCGCAATGCGTGCGATTGTGTAACAAGCCAGCTACTCTCAATAGATTAATCGTTCCGCAAGATGGTTGCCGGATTCGTTAGCGCGGTCTTCACCGTCTGGCTGCTAATGGTCACCAGTGTAATCACCAGGGCAAGCACTGCGGCTAGCAGGTAGGTGAAGATGTTCATCTCTACGTGGTAAGCGAAGCCACCGAGCCACTCGCGCATGGCGTACCAGGCAATAGGCCAGGCGATTGCATTAGCGATCAGGATCAGGATGATGATCTCCTGGCTGAGCAGGCGCAAAATGCTGCTCACCGGCGCGCCTAGCACCTTGCGGATACTCACTTCCTTGGTGCGCTGCTGGGTGCTGAAGGTGGCCAGCCCGAACAAGCCCATTGCCGCAATAAAGATGGCCAACGTGGCGAAGATGATGAACAACTCGTTCTGACTGCGCTCGCTGTCGTACAGGCGCTGGTAGTTTTCACTCAAGAATTCGTAGGCGAACGGCTGGTCGGGCACGAACTGCTTCCAGGTAGCTTCCATATGGTCCAGCGCCTCGGGCATGTCGGCGGCGGCCACCCGTACCGATAGATCGTAAAACCGGTTTGAATTGCCGTTGAAGATCATCGGCACGATGGACTGGTGTAACGACTCAAAGTGAAAGTCCTGCACCACGCCGACGACCGTGCCGGTGGTCTCGCGGTTCATAATCGTCCGCCCTACGGCATCCTCGTTGGTCCAACCTACCATGCGGACGGCGGCTTCGTTTAGGATAAAGCTGGTAGAATCGTCCGAGGCAATGTCTTCGGAGAAGTTGCGTCCGCTTACGATAGGAATCTCGTAGGTGCTGAAGTACTCCGGATCGATGAGCACGTCTTTCATCACCAGTTCGGTTCCTACGATGCTATCGCCCTGCTGCACTCCGGTATCCCCGAACGAAGTGAGTCGCTCGGTGGGTACGTGGCTCGACCGGCTCGCATTGATGATGGCGGGGTCTTGGGTAAGTTCATTATAAAACGCTTCGTAGTGGTCGCGCAGATAATAGTTGTTCAGTAGCACCACTTGGTCTTTGGTGTAACCTAAATCGCGATCGTTCAGGTAATTCAACTGCTGGTAGGTAATCAATGTAGCGATGATCATCACAATAGAGACGGTGAACTGCATCACCACCAGTACCTTACGCACTCTTCCGCTGCCGCGGGTAGACCCGCTCCGCCCCTTTAGGGTGAGCGCGGGTTTGAAGCCGGAGATAATGAATGCTGGATACAAGCCTGCCAGCAGACCCACCAGCACCACCGCACCTAGTACGCCCAACACCACCCCCGGTTGCATAAAATGCTCCGCGGCCAGCGACTTACCGGTGAAATCGTTGAGCCAGGGCAGCGCCAGGCTTACCAATACAATGGCTACCAGCAAAGCGAACAATGCTACCAGCACCGACTCGCTCAGGTGTTGCCCAATAAGTTGCCGCCGAAAGGCTCCCACCACCTTGCGCAGCCCCACCTCTTTGCCCCGACTGGTGGCCCGGGCGGTGGACAGGTTGATAAAGTTGAAGCAGGCGATGAGCAGCAGAAATACGCCAATGGCGCTCATGATGTATACGTGATTAATGTTGCCGTTGGCTTCCAGCTCCGAATCAAGCTGTGAGTGCAGGTGAATAGAGGTGAGCGGCTGGAGGAATAGGTTGGTCCAGGTACTGGGCGCGGTGGGATTGTCCGGGCTTCCCATATGCCGGTCCAGGAAAGCTGGGAACTGCGCTTCGGTGCGAGCGGGGTCAAACTCTTCGTTAACTAGGATGTAGTTCATGAAGTTGTTCGCGCTCCAGTCGGTTTCTAGCTGTTCTCGTCCGTAAACCTCGGGGTCGTTGAGCGTGCTAAAAGCCACCAAAAAGTCGGGGTGCCAGTGCGATTGGGGCGGGAAAGCTTTGTACACTCCGGTAATCTCAAAGTACCGTTCGTCGGACTGCAAGCGTTCCCCCACCACGTCTTGCGTACCGAAGTAGCGTTCGGCCGCTGCGTCGGAGATCATCAGGGTAGCGGGTTTCTCCAACGGGGTTTTGGTGTTGCCCGCCACGATGGGAATAGAAAATATAGTGAAGAGCGACGGCTCTGCGAAGAAGGCCCGCTCTAGATTGAGTTGCTCCCCCACGCTGCCGTTATCCTCACGCCGCAGTTGGAGGAAAAACCCGGTGGTACGCGCCATCGCCTCAATATCAGGAAAGTCATTCTCTAACCGCGGGCCGTAGCCCGGCGCGATGTCCGCTAGATGCAGGGCCACGCTACCGTCGGAAGACAGGAAGTTGCGCGTGACACGGTAGATATCGTCGGCGTTGGCGTGGTAGCGGTCGTAGCTCAGCTCATCCTGCACAAACAAGGTGATCAGCAGGGTACCGGTGAGGGCCAGGGCCAGCCCCAGGATATTGATGGTGCTGATGAGCTTGTTGCGCTTGAGCAGGCGTAGGACGATAACGAAGTAGTTCTTGAGCATACCAAATGGGGGGTGTAGGTTATCTTCTTCGGTAGATCAAGTACCAAACGGCTTGCCAAGCTGCGGAATTGCCGTTAAGGGCCAGTGAAGGTCGTTTCTGAAAAATAGCAATTGGCGGAAGTGTCCGCTGGTGAACAATACATGTTCGGTTGCGGACAGTATAAGCATTTGGCAGAGGGGGCAATAGGCAAACGAGATAATGTAGGTTGTGTACCTTCTTCGGGACTGTGAAAGATCGCCGGAATTCGTCAGAAGCGCTGATTTTTTCGCAAGTTTTGTTATCTTGATACGCTGTGTGGCAACCAAGAAAGAGGTGCTACAAGCGTCTCAGAATCAGATCAAGGAGCGCATTGACTTTTTAAACAGAGGATTGGCCACTGCGCCTACCAAAGGGGTTGCTAAGTTGTACCAGCAAAAAATAGACGAACGACTTGATCAGTACAATAAGATTCAACGACAAATAGAGCAGTTATGAGCAAGAAAAGTAGTCAAGCCGCTCAAGAGGAGTTTCCTCACGTCTTCAGTGTGTACCAGTCCGTGCAAGGTCAGAGCGACAAAGCGAAGGACAAGGCATTAGAAGCCTTCCGCCAAGAAGTAGGCGATGAGGATTTTCACCGTCAGATGCTCTTGTTTGCCGACCGAATTCAGGAAGACCAATTCAAACTACAGCGCCAAATACAGGAGATCAAGAAGACTCCCGACTGGCTGTTCGAGCCTTGGATCAAATTAAATGAGGTGTGCATGCGACTCTACGGAAAGAACGGCAAGGGTAGCATCAAAACATTTGACCAGAAGCGCCTCGGCTTAAAGCCCTGGCATCCCGAGGAGCTTGCTCGACTAGAAAACGTTCGCCAGGAGTTAGTCCAGCGCCTGGTGCCCAACGCTTAAGAGCCAACATTCATCCTAAAGTTGATCGATTGCGTATGTAGGCAAATATGTACTACATTGTTCTGGACCAAGCTTAGCTCTGGGTCAGTCTGCTACCACCGTCTTATTTGCATTATTATGAACAGCGATACCACTACTGGCCTGTGGTTTTTTGAGGAAACCAACTTCGCCAATATCTTCTGCCCGCAACGCATCGTGGAGCTCGACCACCAGATCGAGCACCGCACCTACCAGAAGGGCGACCTGATCTACTTCGCGGGTGAACCGTCGGCCTACGTGTATGTGGTGAAGGAAGGGCGCGTGAAGCTGGGCAGCTACGCTGAAGACGGCAAGGAGATTGTTAAAACTATCTTGACCCCCGGTGAGGTGTTCGGCGAACTGGCGCTTACCGGTGAGGTTCGCCGTCGCGACTTCGCGATGGCCCTGGATGCAAACACGGTGGTGTGCCCCATGACCATCGAGGATATGCAGGCCCGCATGGCCGACAACCAAGAGCTTAACCTGACGATCTTTAAGATGGTGGGGCAGCGGATGCGCAAGCTGGAGCGCCGCATCGAGCTACTGATTTCAAAAGATGCTCGCACCCGCGTGATAGAGTTCTTGCGCGACCTGGCCGAAGAAAAAGGGCGGCCGGTAGGCTACGAAACCATGATTCCCAACCACCTGAAGCACCAGGATATTGCCAGCCTGACGGGCACCTCGCGCCAAACGGTCACTACTATCCTTAACGATCTAAAGGAAAAGAATGTGATCAACTTCGACCGCCGTAAGATTCTTATCCGTGATCTGGAGCGGCTTTGCTAAGACAATTATCACTACGCCATACTGGAAGATGACACGCCGGTTTTGTAAATTGCCCCTGCTTTT
The DNA here is from genome assembly GCA_049650865.1 of Tunicatimonas sp. Lineage (GTDB taxonomy): Bacteria > Bacteroidota > Bacteroidia > Cytophagales > Cyclobacteriaceae > Tunicatimonas. The sequence goes on along the minus strand of JBASAY010000100.1, from coordinate 71,978 downwards.
TCGCCTAATCGCTAAACCATGTCCACCAACCTGATCCCCGCCCTCCAAAAAGACGACGCGCTGCTGAAAGATATTCAGCGGGCTGCCTCCGAGCGCGAGGCCTTTCACCTGTGGTGGCTGGGACAGAGTGGTTACCTTATCCAGTGGCGGGGTCGCTACCTGTTGCTCGATCCGTACCTGTCGGATTCGCTTACCCACAAGTACGCCCGCACCGAGAAACCGCACGTGCGTATGAGCGAACGCGTCGTTGATCCCAACCGGCTCAACTTTATCGATGTGGTTACCTCCAGCCACAACCACACCGACCACCTGGACGGCGAGACACTGCAGCCCCTCCTCCGCGTAAACCCCGATCTGAAGCTGGTGATCCCCGAGGCCAACCGGGCGTTTGTGGCTGAGCGCTTGGACATCGCCCCCTTGCTGCCCATCGGTCTTAACGACGGCGAGTCGGTAACCGTCGCTGACTTCACGATACACGCGGTGCCTGCCGCCCACGAAACCGTAGAGCGCGACGACGCCGGTTGCAGCCGGTTCTTGGGCTACGTGGTGCAGTTTGGCCCCTACACTGTCTACCACAGTGGCGACACCCTACGCTACGAAGGCATGGTGGATCATCTGGCTCCGTTTAATGTTGACGTGGCCTTGTTGCCCATCAACGGAAGTGCCCCCGAGCGTAAGGTGGCCGGCAACCTCAACGCTGAGGAAGCGGTACGTCTGGGCAAGGACATTAAGGCCCGTACCGTGATCCCGTGCCACTACGATATGTTTACGTTTAACACCGCCGACCCTGACGTGTTTGTTCGGGAGGCCGAAACTCAGAAGCAGAACTACCAGGTGCTGCGGGGCGGCGAACGCTGGAGCAGCTATCAGTTGCCCCCCGTATCGAACAATAATCATCCATAAACCCTACCTGATGTATGCCTTTGCGAAACCATACCCTACTCCGAAAAAGCATTATCCTCCCACTTGCTCTGCTTACTATTGCACTACTAGGAACCGCCCTTCGCTCCGGCAGTTCGCGCCAACCCGCCGACTCAATAATAGATCAGCTAACGCAGTACATGGCTACTTACTGGCAGGAGAAGGTGTATCTGCACTTCGACAAGCCCTTCTACAGCGCGGGAGAAACCGTGTGGTACCAGTCGTACCTGGTTGATGCGGTGGCTCATCGGCCCGGCGGGCGCAGTTCGCTGCTCTACGTAGAACTGCTCGACCCTAACCGCGAGGTGGTAGAGCGGCAACGCCTTCGGGTAGAGGACGGAACCGCCCACAACGGCTTCGTGCTGCCCGACTCATTACCTTCCGGTAACTACCGGGTACGGGCCTACACCAGTTGGATGCGTAACTTCGACGAGGCGTACTTCTTCGACCAAACCTTTCCGGTATGGGCCACCGACAGCACCGCTATCGGGCAGACCCTGCAACAGGAGCTGGAGGTTGAGGAAGAAACGTTCGTGTACGAAGGGCAACGCTCTCTGATCGACCTGCAGTTCTTTCCGGAAGGCGGCGCACTGGTAGATGGCCTAAGCAGTGTGGTTGCCTTTAAGGCATTAGGTCCCGACGGGAAGAGCATTTCCGTGCGCGGAACGGTCGTTGACCAGCGCCAGCGCGAGGTAGCGCGGTTCGAGACGCACCGTTTCGGCATGGGGGCTTTTGTTCTGAAGCCTACGGCTGGTGAGTTTTATACAGCCCAGGTTGATTTACAAGGGGTGGCACTGGAGTTTTCACTGCCTTCGGTACAACCCCAGGGCTATGCCCTTCGGATAGACCACCACTCGCATCTCAATCAGGTGAAGGTTACGGTGCGGGGCACCCCGGGGCGGGTGGTGGCCGGGGGCCAGATGGTCGCTCACCGGCGGGGGGTGGTGTTTGCCGCCTTCACCGTGCAAGACGACCAATCGTACTTGGCGGTGGACCTAGAGCGTTCTCTATTTCCGCCGGGTATCTGTCACCTTACCTTTTTCGACGCGGCCGGAGTGCCCCGTTGTGAGCGCTTGCTCTACGTGAACGTTCCCCCGGCTCCGCGAGCAACGCTCAAAACCGCCGCACCGGTGTACGGCCAGCGCGACTCGATTGCCATGCAGCTCACGCTGCGGGATACCGATGGCCAGGTGGTAGCGGGCTCCGCTTCTCTTACGGTCACTAATCCCCAGCAGGTTAAGTACGATTCGTATACCGAAGATATTCGCAGCAACTTATTACTGACCTCCGAGCTGAAGGGCTTTATTGAGCAGCCGTCGTACTACCTTCAGGATACAACGGCCAAGGCCTACCGGGCGCGCGACTACCTGATGCTTACTCAAGGGTGGCGGCGCTTCCGCTGGGAAGACGTGCTGCGCGACAGTGTGCCGGAGCTTACTCATGTGCTTGAGCGAGGGTTTACCGTGAGTGGTCAGCTGGTGAAGTTCTACAACCGCAACCAACCCGACAACGGCGCGGTAGAGATTATGGTGATGCCGCCCGACTTCTACTACGCCAAGGGCGAAACCAGTGACAACGGACGGTTTGCCTTTGTTGGTAATCAGTTTAACGATTCTACCGAAGTGGTGGTACAGGCGCGACGTATGGTGGGTAAAAGTAACGAGCTACGACAAGACGTAGCCATCGAGCTCGACACGTTTCAGATGCCCCCTCTGGCCCCGCAGGCCCGCCCGCTCCTTACCCCTACCCTAGCGGTGATGAACGACTACCTGAGCCAGCGCCGCCGGATCGACCAGATCGATGCTGCCTACAACTTCGACGACAAAACAATCGTGCTAGCGGGTATCGAAGTGAAGGGGCGACGTGACCAGCAACAGGACCCGTTCTATCGGGCCAACGCCTTATACAAGAACCCCAGCGACCGGGTGGTGGTTGACTCCGTACCGGGGGCAGCCGGGGCGTTAAACGTTTTTGACCTACTGCGGCAGGTGCCCGGCTTGCGCGTAGTGGGCACCTTCCCCAACCAAACAGCAATTATCCGAGGCATCAGCTCCATAAGTGGCAGCAGTGAGCCACTGTTTCTACTGGATGGCATGCCAGGTGATGCCAACATAATCAATAACATCAACGTGAACGATGTGTACTTTATTGATGTGCTAAAGGGTCCATCGGCAGCTATCTACGGCAGTCGGGGAGCCAATGGAGCCATTGCCGTGTATACCCGCCGTGGCTCGGCCGACGTGATCAACGATGAGCGGCAGGGTATTATTAGCTTTACCCACCCCGGCTACACCCCGGTACGCGAGTTTTACGCCCCGCGCTACGGCACGCAACGGCCCGAGCACGTGAAGCCTGATGTTCGCTCCACATTACTTTGGAAGCCAGGTGTGGTTTTCGATTCTACCGGTGAGGCTACCGTATCGTTCTACACCTCCGACCAGCCCGGCACCTACCACGCGCGGCTCGAGGGCATTACCGCCCAGGGCAGCCCGGTGGCGGCCCAGACCACCTTTACAGTACATTAGAACCATTGATTTACGAAGTCTCGACGACCTTCTCCACGGCTAGCTTATCGGAGCAACTTGCCAATAGTTGAACCTGCGTTTGGCCTAGCACGGGGTGCATAAACTGTGGGGCAAGCTCAACCAGCGGCACCAGTGTGAACCGGCGGCGGTGCAGATGGGGGTGCGGCAGCGTAAGCCAGGGGGTGCGAACCAAGCGGTTACCGTAGTAGAGAATGTCTACGTCGATCAGGCGTTCGCGCCAGTGACCTACCTTTACTTTGCCTAATTGCCGCTCAATCCGTTGTAGTTCACTCAGCAATTCTTCGTGCCCCAGTCGGGTTTCTATCCGTACCACCTGGTTGTAGAAAGCAGGCTGGTCGGTTATACCCCAGGCGGCAGTTTCGTAGCAGGATGAAGCCTGTACTACCGGTCCTACCAAATCCCGAACCCTCTCCGTTGCCTGTTGCAGGTTTAGGGCGCGATTACCCAGGTTGGTACCGAGCAATAAATAGATAGGCTTGTTTGTCATCACCCTTTCGTACGTAAACGAAACCAACCGAGCAGCCTGATCGGCATAAAAACTTAGCAAATGCGGGGTTTATTAAAGACGACTCATGATAAACCCGCTAAGCCACTCGCCATCCCCCGGGTTGCGGTTTCGATATAGTGCAGAGCGAAGGGCAAACTCTTGCCTAATAGCTAAGCTTTAGTAATATTCTGATAGCCTTTCACTTCGTGCGCCACCGTGTCGGCAATATCCTTCACGCGCTCGCTGCCTTCCTCCCAGGCGGTTTCGGCATCGTCAAGCACATCGTGGGCCGTTTCAGTGATGCGGTGGCGGGTTTGTGCTCCGCTCGATGGAGCTAGCAGTAGCCCGGTTAGGGCTCCAGAGGTAGCCCCTAGCAGAAAGGCCAATGCAGTTTTGTCAAAAGTATCCATAAGCAGTCTTTTTAGAGGGAAGTACAACGGTAGTCTACCGAAAAACGATAAAATACGACGTTCTGTTACCCAGAGAATCTCTTTTATCCGCATATTTGTGGCGTAATTATGATGCTTTTCGTTAGTAAAGAGTTACTCAATCAGTACCTACTAGATCCGCTTCCTTGTCCACCCCAGCCATTCAACTTCACCCGCCCGCGGGCCGCATTGCCGCCGATATCCAACTCACCGCTTCTAAGAGCGAGAGCAACCGTGCCTTGGTTATTCAAGCCCTTTCCAACGAAGAGATTGTGCTGCACAACCTCTCCGAAGCTCGTGATACTCAAACCATGCAACGGCTGCTTCATTCGGCCGAACCCGAGTGGGATGTGCTCGATGCAGGCACTACGATGCGCTTCCTGATTGCCTACTCGGCGGTGGCCCGCATGGGTAAGATTCTGCGCGGCACCGCCCGTATGCACCAGCGCCCCGTACGGCTTCTGGTGGAAGCGCTGCGCAGCCTCGGAGCGGATATCGCCTACCTAGAGAACGACGGCTACCCCCCCGTGCTGGTGCGGGGCTTTACTAACGGACAGTCGGCCCGTCGGGTGTCCATCCGGGGCGACGTGAGCAGTCAGTACATCTCGGCCCTCCTGATGATTGCCCCCGCCCTTACCGATGGCCTGGAGCTATCACTCACCGGAAAAATCGGTAGCCGCCCCTACATTGAGATGACCCTGGGGCTAATGCACCACTTTGGCATTGATTACCACTGGGGTGAAGACAATCTGATCCGCGTGGATCCGCAGCCCTACCGCGCGGGCACGTATACCATCGAGTCCGACTGGTCGGGAGCGAGTTATTGGTACAGCCTGGTAGCTATTGCCGACGATGCGCGGGTGAAGCTGCTCGGACTGCGTCGGCCCTCGTGGCAGGGCGATAGCGTCATCGTGGAGATTATGGATCGGCTGGGAGTGGCTACGAAGTTTGAAGAAGACGGAGTGACCCTTAGCAAAAAGGCATCGGCTGATACATTTACTCAGGATTTTAGCGACTGCCCTGACTTAGCGCAAACGGTGGCGGTGGTGTGCGCCGCGAAGCGAATTCCGGCCACCCTAAGCGGGTTAGAGAGTTTACGAATCAAAGAAACCGACCGCGTGGCGGCCCTGCAGAACGAACTCGCTAAAATCGGGGCAAGCCTCGATGAGCAAGATGGTCACGGAAAGGTTATTCCGTCGGATAAGATTTATGCAGGAGAGGAACTGAACTTTGCTACCTACGAAGACCACCGCATGGCGATGGCGTTTGCTCCGCTGGCTACCCAGACTACCGTTACGATTGAGGAGCCTTCGGTGGTAAACAAGTCGTACCCTCGGTTCTGGGAAGACCTGGCCCGGGCAGGGGTGACTACCGAGTTTCTAGGCTAACTACCGGAGAGGAAGCAGGAGATACGTGCTGCGAATAATAAGGTTTGGCGGGAGCCGCGCTGGAGTAGGCCGGACAGGTTTTGTAGGAGCAACTGCCCAAGATAAGCGTTGCCGACAAGATACAGGCTCCGGAGTACAGAATCTTCTTCATAGCTGATCTAACGTTGTGTAGTGCTGACAAGGTACTAAGTACCCACTACTATGTCAACGGTATAAGGTTGGTTTGTTGTTTAAAAGTTCTGTTTTTCGACCAAATACTTCCAGTAACGCCGGGGAACGTGCTGCAAATGTAGCTTCATATTGCGCCGTTCCGGAATATCAACGCTACTAAAGTAGGTTTGCCACAGCGCCTGATAGTCCGACTCGGCATTGCTAAGCAAGGCTTCCTGAAGCTGGCTGGGTGGGGTATCGAGTGTAATAAATCGCGTGGCGTGGTCTTCGTGGTAGAGTCCGAAACGCCGCTGCGTATCGTAGATCAGCCACCGAAAGGCCGGGTAACGCGCCCGAAAGTGAGGGCTTAGCAACGGCAGTACGTTGAAGTCGGGAGTAATTAGCGCGGCGTAGAGCCCGTCGCTAGTTTCCTGGAAGCGCACAAAGGCGTGCATGCGGTGCACCTCGCGGTGAATCTGCCGCTCGATGCGGTGCAGCCGCAGCACCACCGGCTCCCGAAAGTTTTCCAGTACGCTTTCATGGCTATTCATCGCCAAGCGAACAAAGCGATACAGTAGCACCTCTATGTCTGGCTGTTCGGATAAGAAGCAGTGATACATAATCCGGGAAGCATCGGCCCCCGCTCGCTTGGCCACTCCCCGCAGCACGCGGCGGGCGTGCGCGGGGTTCGTATCCACAAAAAGCAGTTGACCGAAGAGCTCCGGCTGGGCGATACTCTCTTGGCAGATAGCATCCGCTGGTTGACCCAGACGATAGGTCTCGAAGATCACCGACAACAGCCCCTCGTACGATCCGTCGTAGGTGTAGGTCACGCCCCGAACAAGCTCAACTGCGCCTGCTGCCGCCGGGGTTGTCGCTCACTCAGGATGCGGTGCTTTAACGTCGTCGGGTCAAAGTTAAGCCAGCGGAAGTCCGCGTCGGCGGCGGTAAGAAAATAACGGGCGCGCTTCCAAACCACTCCGATCTTCTGCAGGTGCTCGGGCCGTAGCTTGCCGAAGCGCCGGGCCGCCACCATCTTCTTGGCCGACTTAACGCCAATGCCCGGAATACGCAAAATAAGCTCGTAGGGCGCGGTATTTACGTCGACCGGAAACAGCTCGGGATGCCGCAGGGCGTAGCCGAGCTTGGGATCAACATCAGCGTCTAAGTCGGGATGCTGATCGTCTACCAGTTCATCGACCGAGAAGCCGTAGCTGCGCATCAGCCAGTCGGCTTGGTACAGGCGGTTTTCGCGAACCAGAGGTGGCGCGGTGAGGGCGGGCAAGCGGCTGTCGTCGCTGATGGGTACGTAGCCCGAGTAGTATACCCGGCGCAGTTGCTGCTGCTGGTACAGGCTGTCGGCCAACTTCAGAATGCGGTGGTCGTTCTCAGGAGTGGCCCCCACCACCAACTGGGTGCTCTGCCCGGCCGGAGCAAAGGTAGGCGCCGAGCGAATCAGCTTCTTTTCTTCCTTATAACCGTCAATCGACTTGGTCAGGAAATTCATCGGTTGGTACGCGGAGGCGTAGTCTTTTTCGGGCGCTACTTTTTTGAGACTTTCTTCGGAAGGAATCTCCAGGTTGACGCTCAGGCGGTCGGCGTACAAACCCGCTTCGTGAATCAGCTCGTCGCTAGCTCCCGGAATGGCCTTCAGGTGAATGTAACCGTTAAACTGGTGCTCGGTGCGTAGCTTCTTAGCGATGCGCACCAATCGCTCCATCGTGTAGTCGGCGTTCTTAAAAATGCCCGAGCTTAAAAAAAGGCCCTCGATGTAGTTGCGTTTGTAGAAATTGACGGTAAGGTCTACTACTTCCTGCACGGTGAAGGCCGCCCGCTTCACGTCGTTCGAGCGGCGGCTCACGCAGTAGGCACAGTCGAAGATGCAGTGATTGGTGAGCAGAATTTTAAGCAGGGAAACGCAGCGCCCGTCCTGGGTATAGGTATGGCAAATGCCCATCCCCTTAGAGTTGCCCAGTCCGTCTTTGGTATTTTTCCGGTTGCTGCCGCTGGAGGAGCAACTCACGTCGTACTTGGCCGCGTCGGCCAGGATCGACAGCTTCTCTTGAATTCGTTCTTGCATACTCTCTCAACAGTAATTCTGGCAAGATAGTTTGTTATGCAAACGATTGACTCCGAGAAAGATAGCTAGTTAATGGCGCCTACCGCTTCCAAGCTTTCTATCAGCGTAGCATCCTCAATTTTCACCAACGGAGCCACGGTTTCGGTCCGGCTGATTCGGTAGTAAGACCCATTAAACTCCAGGAAGAGTTTCTTGTCGTTTTTAGTGTTGAGCGCGATAATTTTGTAGGGAGCCTGGTCAAATTTGCCGTGCAGGTAGAGTTTGTGGTCGAAGAACTGATAGTGAAACGAATAACGGTCGTTGGCCCGCACCTCGATGGTCACATCTTCTTCGTGGTAGGAGCTGGCGGGCAGGGAGGTTTCTGCCGGAGCGCTAAAGTGGCTATGGTCTACCACCTGCGTTTCCTCGTTAAACTGACTTACCACCTGGGGGCGCGCCACCACGGGCTGGGTGCGTGGAGCTTTGGTTGGCGCAACACTAGAAACCTCCGAGGTTGAAGCCGGTTGCGGGGCAGTGGTAGTAACCGGCACCTCCGCCCGAGGGGCATCCACCCGGGGAGCGTCCACCCGGGGAGCGTCCACTCGGGGAGCGTCCACTCGGGGAGCACCTCGTTGCGGTATCCGTTGCACGGTGTAGGCCTTGGGGTAAGTAAGGGGAGCTTTCACTCGGGGAGCGTCCACTCCGGGAGCTTCCACTCGGGCGGGCGCGCTGAACGTTGAGGTTTCGGGAGTCAGGTAGTAGTACGCTGAGCCCGCCAATAGCAGCACGCCCACGGCCGCGACGGTCAGCCACCGGGTTCCAACAGCATAGGGACTCGTCGGAATAGTGACCTTGTCCAGGCGGCTCTTCAGGGCAGTTCGGCGCGCATCACCCAGTGCGTGGTAGATGTCCTTCTGCCACTTCACTTCGTGCGCCAGCAGGGGGTCTTTCAGCATTTCTTGCTGAAACGCTTGCTGCTCCTCTTCCGAAAGGTGCCCCTTCAGGTAGCGGTCAATCGTGTACGTAAAATCTTGGTTCATACGGTCTAATCTAAAAAATCACTGGCCGAATAGGTAGTCTTTACCAGCTTATCCAGCCGCTTTTTGCACTTATATTTTTTGGTCTTCGCGGTTTCGGTAGAAGCAAAGTTCAGCTTCTTAGCAATGTCCTGCATCGACAGGTCATCAAAGTAGTAGTACATCAAAATCTTCCGGCAGGTATCACCCAGCTGGTTGATACACGCGTGAATAATGGCGCTTCGCTCGTCTGCCTCATCGTTCAGGTAGGTAGCCTGGTCGTGTTCCTCATGCGTGAATCTACTTTTGCGGTCTAGCTCCTTGCGCCATAAGTTTAAGCAGATACTGTATAAGTAGGTACTAATTTTTGACGTAAGGGTTAGCTGATGACTCGTGACCTTCTGCCAAAAAACGATCAGCGCATCTTGGTAAATATCCTTGGCCTCCTGCTCGGTGCCACTGTTTTTTATGATCGCGTTGGTCATCATGCGGTAGTGCTTGCGGTACAAGTACTCCAGGGCTTTTTCGTCGCCCCGACTGATTTTTTCTATAACAACGCTGTCTTTCATGGCACCGAGCCTACTTTGTGTATACCGTTCAGGACGAAAAAGTAACCGGCTACGTAAGATATTCCGGATAAACCAATCCGATGGCCCACGCCCTGGGCAACCTGTTTAAGCAAGGCAGGAAACCGTCGGTTTGCAACGCAATGAGCAACTTCGCCCGCCAATGTAATATAAGCAGATAAACCGAAAACGCTTTACGGAGCGGCGCACTCGTCTAAGGCTTTGGCCACGCGGGTGGTAGGAATAAAGCCCTGGGTGTGCCCCCACTGGTTGTAAATGTAAGTAGCAATCTGAGCAATTTCAATGTCGCGTAGCGAGGTATTGGCAGGCATCATCTGGTTGTATAACGTATCGTTTACCACAATCGGACCCTGCAAACCGTTCTTGATCAGGCACAGGGTGCGGTCTACGTCGGCTAGCAAATAATCGGACTGGGCCAGGGGCGGAATCAGGCGGCGCAAGCCGGTGCCGGCTTCCTGGTGGCAGTTGCTACAGTGGGCGCGGTAAAGCACTTGCCCCTCTACCATGTACTGCCGGTAGCGCACCCGCTCGGCCTGGGTGAGGTTCTGGGTTGCCTCGTTTTCGTGAGCGCGCTGGCAACTCCCCAAGCAGGCAGCAAGCCACACCACAGCGGCGGCGTAGCAACCGTACTGGCGAAGAAAGGCTACGGACACGGTTGAGATAACTTTCAGGATCGTTGCGGTTAGACGGCAGTTGCGCTAGTAAGTGTAGCTGCCCGGAAATGGTTCCGAGAGTCCGTCGCGAGACAGAATGTAGTGAATGTGCACCGCAGGTAGCGGGAAGCCGACAAAGGCGAAGGTTATTTGCTATAAATGAGGAGGAGGGCCGGACGGAGCGTCTGAAATCGCAAAAATGTCGTATATTGTTCTTTCTTATCACTTATCTTACATCAATGAAACAGTATTTCCTTTTCTCGCTGCTCTTACCCATTGTGCTACTCTTCACCGCCTGCGGCGACGATGATGAAGTGAGCGGCCCACCCATCGGCGACCGAACCGTAGTCGAATTAGTTGCAGAAACCGAAGGCCTAAGCGTACTCAATACTATTATAAGTAGCCAAGGATTTACTGGGCTCAGAAACCAACTGAGCAGCGGCGAGTATACCCTGCTTGCTCCGAACGATGCGGCTTTCCAAAACTTACTGGCCACTGTCGGGCTTACCGAACTTGGCCTTCTGGACCAGGGCGTTTTGTCAGATATTCTCTCTTATCACGTTGTGCCCAACCAAACCCTCCAGGTAGGCCAATTAGATAGTAGCGTGGTTGCCCTGTCTCAGCAACCCCTTACCTTTACCACCACCGACAGCGTGCGGATTAACGCCAGCGTGGCGGTGCAACCAAGAACGGTGATCGTCTCGCCCGAGGCTTTGTTTGCCTCCAATGGAGTGGTTCACGTTATCGACAAAGTACTACTTCCCCCGTCTATTCAGGACGTGGCGGGTGATTTCGGCACGGTGGCTGGCCTGATGAACGTACTAACGAGTGTGGGCTTGATGAATAGCGTGCTGGAGGGTGGCGGTTTGAAGAACATACTGGCTACTGAAACCCGTAGCTTTACGGTGATTGCTCCTACAGGAAATTTTCTGATTGAGAACGAAATAGGTTTCAATGAACAGGGTTTTAGGTTCTTCGGAGCCAATCACATTATAGAGAGCGTTATTGACATTGCCAACCCACCCCGCAAGGTAAATAACTTAGTTGGGGTACCGCTGTATATTTCGCCCGTTAACGAGAACGTGCTTCTCATCAACGGAGTCCCAGTAGCAACCTCTGGCGGGCAGGCAAGCAACGGGCAGGTACTGCTAAGTGGGCCACTGCTCGGGGAGAACGTCGGAGATGGCATTATTGAAGCTCCTACCGACGTAGCCGGTGGCTTAGGGGCAATCACCGAGGCGACCGGACAGAGCTTTAGTATCTTCCAGGCGGCGCTAGCGCAAACCGGACTGGAACTTACGGGTGAGAAAACGATCTTTGTTCCTACGGATTCGGCTTTCATTCGGGCCGGACTTACGGCATCCGTAGACAGCGCCAGTCGTATTGATAATGCTTTGCTCACCAGTATCCTCAACAATCACGTCGTAGAGGGAGTATCGTTCGGCCTCAATTTATCGCCCGGTGAGGTTCCTACCCTGGGGGGGAGTTTTACGGTGGCGATCAACAACGGGGTGGTTACCCTAAGCGATGCCAACGCGGAAAGTGCAGATGCTTCGCTCGTGTTCTTCGACTCCTACGTCTACCTCGATATTCCGGACGAAGGGGCAATTACCGAAGTAGGAGTGATCCACGCCATTGACGAACTACTGCTTCCTGAGTAACGTAGCTCAATGCTGGATGTGTATTGTGGCGACGGCTAACAATAGTGGCGAAGCCTTGCAATACGTCTTGTACTTTAGCGTATTAGGAAAAGCTGACAACCACTAACGCCCCGCGTATGGAATCCATGGAGTTTGAAGTGACGGTAGATGATACCGGAAAAATTAGTGTTCCGGCCAGTGCCAAGGATACACTACGCGGTAAGAAGGTAAAGGTAACCTTGTCCTACGAGTCTGATGCTAATTCGTCTTCGGATGATGTGCACTACAATAAGGGATACGATCAGAAGGATACGTTATATGATGCTTATTGAGTCCATACACTGCTCAAGAAAGAAATGACTGCTTACGAAGAAAGTCAAAAGGTTTACTGGGACAACCACGCAGTGATGGAAAGCGCCGTAGAAACTGGTAAAGAAATCGGTGAGAAGATCGGCAAGGAAGAGGAGCGATTGACAATTGCCCGTGCTATGAAGGAAAAGAATCTATCCGCCGATATTATTGCTGAAACCACTGGGTTAACCCCAAAATAAATAGAGGCTCTGTAAGTCAGAGTAATCCTTTTCATCACACCACAAGTAACTTGACTAGAACTTTACTACTGTGGCTCTGCCTACTCGGCTGGAGCGCTGCCCTCGCTCAAGACCGTACCATCCGAGGTAGAATCACCTCAGCCGTAGACGACAACGATCTGCCCGGGGTGAACGTAACCATTAAAGGCACCAGCCAGGGTACCATCAGCAATATCGACGGAAACTACCAGCTTTCGGTGCCTGCGGAGCGCGATACCTTGATCTTCTCCTTTATCGGCTACCAACCCCTGGAGGCAATCATTGGCAATCAGAGCACGCTGGATATTGAGTTGCGCGAAGACGTGCAGGAGCTCGGCGAGGTGGTAGTAACCGGTTTCCAAGAAGTAGAGCGCAAACTGTTTACCGGGGCGGCCGCCATGGTAGAAATGGAAAATATCCGCCAACCCGGTATGGTCGACGCCAGCCGCATGCTCGAAGGGCAGGTAGCAGGCGTAAGCGTCGATAACGTGTCGGGCACCTTTGGTACGGCCCCCCGCATTCGCATCCGGGGCAATACCTCCATCAACGGCGACAATCAGCCCCTCTACGTGGTAGATGGCGTAATTCTGGAAGACCTTACCCAGGTGGATGCCGACGACATCATTACCGGCGACCCCAATACGGTTACCTCCTCGTCTATCGCCGGACTTAACCCTGATGACATCGAAAGCTTCCAGGTGCTGCGCGATGCGTCGGCTACCGCCCTGTACGGCACCCGCGCCAAGAACGGGGTGATCGTGATTACCACCAAGCGGGGCAAGAGTGGCCAACTGCGCGTGAACTACGCCGGAAACTACAGCATCAACCTGCGGCCCACCTACGATCAATTCGATATCCTGGACTCTCGTAACGAGATGTCGGTTTATCGGGAGATGTATGAGAAAGGATTGGTGGATATCACCACCTCGGTGCGGGCCGAGAATTACGGCGTGCTTGGCAAGATGTTTAACCAAATTTCTAACAAAGAGATTAACTGGGGGCCCGACTTTGGCCTCAACGAGGAGTTTCTGAATCCTTACGAGAATGCCAACACCGACTGGTTTGGCGTACTGTTCCGTGAGCAGTCGCTGCAGCAGCAGCACTCATTAAGCCTAACGGCGGGCAATGAAAATTACAACAGCTACTACTCGCTAAGCTACCTGGGCGATAACGGGCAGACGGTGGCCGACCGGGTGAGTCGCTACGCCGGAAACGTACGTAACACCTTCTTCTTCTCTGATCGTTTTACGCTGGATACTAAGCTTACCACCAGCTACCGTCAGCAGCGCGTGCCGGGCACCACCGACCGCGACTTTGATCCGATTACCGGCGAGTACAAGCGCGATTTTGATATCAATCCGCTAAGCTACGCCCTCAATACCAGCCGCTCAATTCGCCCCTACAATCCCGATGGTAGCTTGGAGTACTTCCGCCGCAACTACACCGATTTTAACATCATCGAGGAACTTGCGCTAAACTACATCGACATTCGAGTAGCCGACATTTCGGCCCAGGCTACTCTTACCTACGACGTAACCGATAACCTAACGGTGCGCAGCACCATCCAGGGACGCCACGCTACCACCCGGCAAGAACACGTAATTCACGAGCGGTCGAACCAGGCCGAAGCCTACCGGGCCAACCAAACGCAGTTTATTGAGGATGACAATCCCCTGCTGTACGACGACCCCGACGATACCAGTCCCGACCCTATTGTGGTGCTGCCCGAAGGGGGCTTCAACTACCTCGATGAAACCAGCCTGGATTATTTTTACGTACGCAACGACCTGAACTGGTCGCGCAAGTTCTTCCAAAACCACGACGTTAGTGTGCTGCTGGGGCAGGAGATCAAGTATACCGACCGCACCGAACGCTCGGCCAGCGGAGTTGGAGTGGTGTACGAAAGCGGCGGGATTGTAAATACTGACCCTAACATCGTTGAGTTTCTAAACAGTCAAGGAATTGAGTTATACGAACTATCGGAAGATAAGGAGCGCTTCGCTGGATTCTTTCTAAACGCGGGTTATTCTTTCAAGGAAAAGTACATCGTGAACGGTACGGTGCGCTACGATGGTTCTAACCGATTGGGCCGCAGTCGGGCGGCCCGCTACCTGCCCACCTGGAACGTGAGCGGAGCCTGGAACGTAACCAACGAATCTTTTTTTAACGTGCCGGTGATCAATTCTCTGAAGCTGCGGGCCACCTACGGGCTTTCGGCCAATCTGGGTCCCGACGTGAGTGCGCTGCTTAACCTACGTCCCGACATCACGCTGCGGCCTACCGATAATGAGTCATTTCTGTTTATCAGTGACCTGGAGAACCGCAACCTGACGTGGGAAAAGCTTAAGGAATTTAACGTAGGAATAGATTTTAGTATTCTAAAAGACCGCATTGCGGGCACGGTGGATTATTACCGGCGCAACTCTTTTGATCTAATCGGATTGCTGCAAACCAGCGGCGTGGGCGGCACGGGCGGAGCGGAATCTACCAGTAGTGGCGGTGGCTACAAATTGGGCAACTACGCCGACATGGCTTCTGAAGGCTTCGAGGTTTCTATCACCACCCTGAACGTGTATACGCCTAACTTTAGCTGGTCTACCAGCGCCAACATTGGCTATACCGACGCGAGAATTACCCGCCTAGACTTTGACCCCATTCTGTCGGATGCCCTGCGGCCCGAGGGGGTTGCCGTAGAGGGCGGGCCCCGCCGATCAATCTTCTCGGCCCAGTTTGCCGGACTTAACGAGTTTGGGGTGCCTACCTTCTTTGATGCTACCGGCGAAGCGGTGTTCGCCTACGATTTGCAGGAGCGAGAGAATCTAAGGGAAACCCTAAAGTACGAGGGACCGGCCGAACCACTGGGCGGAGGGGGATTTACCAACATCTTCACCTACAAAAACCTAACGATGAACGTGCTGCTTACCTACAAGTTCGGCTATAAGATCAGGCTTGATGACGCCTTCCGGGCGCGCTACACCGACTTTAACTCATTTTCTCAGTCGTTTATCAACCGCTGGGTAGTGCCCGGTGACGAAGAGATCACCGACGTGCCGGTTATCCTAGACGTCCGCTTCGTTGGCAATAATCCCGGCACGGATCAGTTCGTGGGAGCCAACCCCTACGACTTGTACAACCGTAGTACGGTACGCATCGCCGACGGCGACCACGTGCGCCTTAAGAACGTACAGTTTACCTACAGCTTGCCTAACGCGTGGGTAAAACGGATCGGAGCAAACAGTGCCCGCGTATCGGTGGCGGGGCAAAATTTACTGCTGCTGTACGCTGATGCGCGCCTCAATGGGCAGGACCCCGAGTTCTTTTCGTCGGGCGGAGTTGCCCTGCCGCAACCTCGGCAATTCACCGTGTCGGTAAGTGTAGGATTCTAGGAAAGATACAAAATGAGAAATATGAAATGAGAAATATGAAAAGCAAAAGTCCACGGTCTACAGTCGACAGCCCACAGTTGCTTTACGCTACGCTGCCGACTGTGGACTGTCGACTGTGGACTATTTACCTTTCCATCATTGGATGCGTATTCTTGTTTACCGCCTGTGATGATTACCTAGAGGAGAACCCCGACAACCGGGTGGAGCTAGACAATCTGGAGAAGGCCGCGCAGTTGCTTACCAACTCCTACTCCGAGTCTTCGTACTACTTCACCGAGTGGATGGGCGACCAAGTAGGCTACACCCAGGGCACCCGAAAGCGGCAGAATGAATTGCGCATTTACGCCTGGGAAGAGGTAAATGCTGAACCTACCGACCAGGACACGCCCGAGTTCTTCTGGAGCGCTACCTACAATGCCATCGCCCACGCCAACGAAGTGCTGGAGGTGGTGGACCAACTGCCGGGCGAAGAGCCCCGCCGCCGGGCCGTGCGCGGCGAAGCGTTGCTGGCCCGCGCCTACGGTCACTTTATGCTCGTTAACCTGTTTGCGAAGCACTACGACCCGCAAACCGCGGGCGTCGACTTAGGCATCCCTTACGTCACCGCCCCCGAAACAGAGTTTATCCAGACCTACCGCCGGGCTACGGTGCAGCAGGTGTACGACCGGGTGGAGCAGGACCTGCTGGAGGGACTAGAACTTGTCGATGGTTCGTTTTATCGGAATTCAGGGAAGTATCACTTCACCCGCCCCGCCGCCCTGGCCTTTGCCTCTCGTTTTTATCTTTTTAAGTTCGACCTTGAAAACTGTATCCGCTACAGCACCGAACTGCTGGGCAACGATCCGGCTTTTTACGTGAAAGATTTAGCGGATCTGTTAGAGCGGCGCACGAACACCGACGACTACATCCGCCTGCGCACCTCGCCCAACGAAGAAGCCAACCTGCTGCTGGTGCGTCAGCAGACGCTTATTTATAACAATATAGGTTTTTATCCCAGCCGCAACTACTACCAGCAGCTCTTTAGCAGCAATCCGTTCGGCGGCAACGATGACCTGCGGCGCGACCCGGCTTTCCAACTTGGTGGCGTTGGAATAGACGGCGGTTTGCTGGCCGCTAAATTTGAACCCCTGTTTCAGCGATCTAGTTTAACCTCTGACGTGGGTTTTCCCTACACGATCTTTCCGGCTTTCCGGGGCGAGGAGGTGTTGCTCAACCGCGCCGAAAGCTACGCCTTGAGGAATCAAGTTGAGGAGGCGGTAGCTGATCTGCAGGTGTTTACCCGTCGTCGCTACGTTGGGGCACCAGAGATAAGTCTGGGAATCATTCAGGATTACATAAATTCAGGAAGAGGAGCAGCTGAAGATGTGCTACGCTACATCCTTTTCTTGGAACGTCCCAAAGAATTTATTCACGAAGGATTGCGTTGGTTCGACATCAAGCGGTACGGCTTCGATGTGACGCATGATTATCCCGACGGCAGTTCAATCACGCTGTCGGAAAACGATAATCGCAAAGCCCTTCAGATTCCGGAAGCCGCCCGTGAAATTGGTAACCTTCGCCCTAATCCCCGCTAAGTATGAAACTGCTACGCTACGTCTATTACTTACCCTTCCTCGTGCTACTGGCCTGTGGTGGCGATGACGAACTTAACGTCCCGATGCGTGAGGTGGACCCCTCGGCCGATCCGCTGGATGTGTTTATCCGAGAAAACTTTACCGATCCCTACGGAGTGGCGGTGCGCTACCGCTTTGTGGACCGCTACGTAGACCCGAACAACCGCGTGACTCCGCCCCGGCAGGAGCTGGTGCAACCCACCCTAGACTTCCTGACCGAGTACTGGATCAATCCGTACAAAGAGATAGCGAACGGGGAAGAGTACTTTCGCAATACCGTGCCCGCCGAAGTGGTGCTGATCGGGTCGCTGATCTACGCAGGCGATGGGCTGGTAGTGCTGGGTACCGCCGATGCCGGAGCGCGCATCACCCTGACTGATGTCAACTCCATCGATCTGGAAGATCAGGACTGGCTGTTTCGCCAACTAGGCACCATTTACCACGAGTATGCGCACATTATGCACCAATTGTACGACTTGCCGCCGGGCTTTGAGGAGATCTCGCCGCAGGGCTACACCTCCCGGGGTTCGTGGTTCACCCTTAGCGACGAAGAAGCACTGCGTCGGGGCTTTGTGTCACCCTACGGCACCAGCGACGTAAACGAAGACTTTGCCGAGGTGGTAGCGTTTATGCTCTACGAGCCTAACTTCTTTGCCGAGTACGTTGACGAAGAGGATTGCACCGACGACGCTTGTTTGGAGCGTAACGAAGGGCGGGCGCTGCTACGCACCAAGTACAACTCCATTGTGGAGCACTACGAGCGCAACGTAGGGGTCGACCTAATGCAACTGCGGGCTAGAATTCAAGAGCGACTATAGATGAGAATTAATTCGTATATCATACTAAGTATTGCGCTGCTGGCCGCCGTGGGCTGTCGTAGCACCGAAGAGGAACTGCTCTTCGACCAGACCGCCGACGAACGCGTAGCCCAGGCTACCAACGATCTGCGCCAAAAGCTGGCCGCCCCGGCCAACGGTTGGGTGATGCGCTACCGCCCCGTACCTGAGTCGGGCACCTACAATGTGCTACTTAACTTTGATGCGGACGGCGGGGTACGCATCCGCACTGACTTCGGTGTAAACGACAATGAGTTCTACGATCAGCTAAATACCTATCGAATAGACAACTCGCTGGGGCTAGAGCTGATTTTTGAAACCTATTCGTTTTTTAGCTATCTGTTCGAGCAGGACGGTGCCACCTTCGAAGCGGAGTACGAGTTCAACTTTGTAAACGAAACTCCCGATGGAGCGTTGGTCTTCAGCAGCAAAACCGACCTTACGGCCCTGACTGTTCTTGCTCTGGAGCCTGCCCCAGACAATGCCGAAGCACTGCTAGGCCGCGAACTCAATGCCAATTTGGAAACCTTATCAGCCAGTCTGGGCGTAGTCTCACCGGTATATCGCCTTGACTACGCTCAGCTCGATCTATCGCTTTACCTATCTTTAAATACGAACCTCCGTACCATAAACTTCACCTACGCGTCATCAACAACCCGGGGCAATCAATCACTAAACTTCACGAGTGGTTATTTGGCCGAAGGCAACCAGCTTGTTCTGGCTCAACCCTTCCAACTGGGCAACTTCTTCGGAACGGAGATAAATATCTCGGCGATTACGTTGAACGAATTGGTGGAAGCGGGCACGGTAGAGTCCTGTGGCGAAGCTGTAGCGATTCAGCAGTACCAAGGCACCATAGCCGAATCTAATACGCCCATTGTAATGCTGCCGGCGCTGTTTGACCCCGCCGGGGAGACGTTTCCGGATAGCGTAGGAACATATCTGGCCAATCCGGGCGACATCTACGACAACGGAGTATCAGTAGGTGCGCGGGTGCGGCAGGACATCGACGGAATGATCGGACTGGTGTTGTACAACTTCGGAGGTGGTGATGATCCGCTGGTTGCCGTTGGATTCGGGATTGTGAGTAACGACGAACTGGTGGTGCCCGTCAGAGACTATACGCCTGTTTACACCGGCAATCAAATCGAGTTCAATCTGGAAGATGAGTATAGAATTATCATCGGAGACACAACTGCTACCATCCAGCCGGTGCCAATGAACGACTATCTTATGAACCTCACCGAGGGTGGGCAAACCAGAATTCTGCAGTCTGGCCCGGGCGTGTATGAGTTCTTCAATCCCTGCACCGGGTGGAGTGCCATCTTACAAAAGTTGTAAGACGGTTACTCACTCAGCACTTCCATCTCTACCCGAATGTTTTGCTTCGCCAGTGGCGACTCGGCATCGTGCAGCATCTTATCGCCCCCCCAGCCTTCGGTTTCAATGCGATCCCCATCGATGCCCTGCCTGATGAGGTACTCGCGGATAGTTTCGGCGCGCATCTTCGATAACTTATTAGCCCCCACGTTCTTCCTCACGTAGTCGTCGGTGCGCCGTAAGTCAAAAAAGTTGCCGTACGCTGGCACGCACATATACACGACTCCCCGCGAATCGCCGTTGGTGTGTCCGTGTAGTTTTACCCGCACCGCTGGGTTGCTCTCGAGGTAGTGCTGCATCTCGGCCAACTCGTAGCGCGATTGCTCGCGCATCACCGAGGCATTGCCGTAGAAGTACGTGTTGTACATCACCTGGATGTCGCCCTTCCTGAGCTTTTCTAAGGGCATGGTTACCCGAATAACGCTATCCTCGTCCACCGACACGTAGGAAGCGGTGCTGTCGGTTACCGGTTCAGTAAGCGACAAGTCAAAGGTGGTTTTGTGGTACCCAATAGCGTGGGGAATAAGCTGTACCTGATCGGACAGCAGTCGTTCGTGCTCCAGCACATCGGCCTGGTGGGCGGTGCAACTGGTTACCTCTTGTGCCCGCACCCCGTCGATCACCTTCACTACGGCGGGTACGGGTCTGTCCCGTTTTCCGAGTGTTTCAAAGTACACCGCGTAACCCGGACCGCGTTCTACCACCGGTGCTTCGGGCAGGTCGATCGTTGGTTCTTCATCCGTAGTTTCCGTCGCTACCGGGGGAACTTCCGTAATCGTCGGCGAAATCTCCGTAGCCATCGGAGGAATCTCCGGTGTCTCGAAGGTTTTGAATACCCAAGCGTCGGTAAATTCAGTGCTGCTGCGCAGTTGCATACACTGGTCTGCTACCGCCTCGGGCGAATCGGCTGAGAAGGTGTACACATAGTAGTATCCCCGCGGCGGGTGGTAGGCGTACTGGGCGGCAACCCCTTGCGCTTGCGCATACTGCGAAAAGCTATTGGCATTGTCCTGAATAGCAAAAACCCCAATGACTAGGTGAACTCCCTGAGGAAGATACTCAGGATTGGGCACTGCGGGCCCATCAGAGGTTGCGGTTAGCGAGTAAGCGGGCAGTAGGTTAACCCAGCCAAACAAGAACCAGGCAAGGCAGAAAAAGCACTTCTTCATAGAACCAAGTTTATTGGCGTAATTTACCGCAAATCATGAGTTTGGCGCTGTATATTGCCTTGCGCAATAGCGCAGTATCTGGCTCAAGTAAGAATTTGCCAACAATGGCATTTTTTGTTTTGTCTTATCTTAATTCTTGGTTAAACTATTATAATATGACGTTTGGCCATCCCTTATTCACTACGTATGAAGAATCTTCTCTTTCTGTTTGTCGGAGTCCTTTTTCTAACTGCATCCTGTCAGACTACTTCATCCGATCAGCCAAGCGCTCTTGCAGCGATCGATTCTACTCGACTGGCCCAGCACATCGAGCGATTGGCTTCGGATGAGTTTATGGGTCGCAAGCCCTTCACCGAAGGGGAAGAGAAGACCGTCGCCTACCTACAACAGGAGCTGGCCACCATGGGGCTGGCGCCGGGCAACGGCGAAAGCTTTTATCAGGAAGTGCCGCTGGTCGAGATCGACGCCGTTCCTGATACAACGATGGTGGTGCAGAGCGGTGACCAGCAACGTACGCTTCGCTACCGGAAGGACTACGTAGCCCTCACCCGCCGGGTCACTGATCGGATTGATATTGAGCAGTCGGAGCTGGTGTTCTGTGGATTTGGCATTGTGGCCCCGGAGTACGGGTGGAACGACTACGCGGGAATAGACATGACCGGCAAGACGGCGGTGGTGCTGGTAAACGATCCGGGCTTCGGCACCGACGACAGCACACTGTTTAAGGGCAACGCCATGACGTACTACGGGCGGTGGACGTATAAGTACGAGGAGGCGGCCCGGCAGGGGGCCGAAGGAGTACTCATCGTGCACAATACCGCTCCGGCCGGCTACCCCTGGGGAGTGGTGCAGAGCAGCTGGACGGGCAAAGCCCTGTACCTACAGTCAGAAGACGATAACCGGTCGCGCTGCGCGCTAGAGGGGTGGCTGTCGCAGGGTGCCGCCCGTGATCTGTTCGCCATGGCTGATGTCAAAAACTACCTGGGGCAAGCCCGTCAGGAAGGCTTCCGCTCAATTCCAATGGGGACCACCATTGACTTGTCGATGCAGGTGCGGGCCGAAACAGCTACTTCGCGCAACGTGATCGCGCAGCGCCGGGGGAGCGAGCGACCCGACGAGTACGTAATCTACTCGGCCCACTGGGATCACCTGGGGGTAGGCGCACCCATCGAGGGCGACTCTATCTACAACGGGGCACTCGACAACGCCACCGGCACGGCGGTGCTGCTGGAGATTGCTCGGGCGTTCAGTGAGTTAGAAACCCCTTCCGCTCGCTCGGTTGCCTTCTTGTTCGTCACCGCCGAAGAGCAAGGGCTGCTGGGATCGGCGTACTACGCCGAAAACCCTATCTACCCGCTCAAGAATACCGTAGCCAATATCAACCTCGATGGCATCTGGTTTCGGGGGCCGATGAGCGACCTCACCGTGGTAGGCTACGGACAGTCGGACCTCGACGACTACGCCAGGGTAGCAGCCGAAACGCAAGGGCGCTATATTAAACCCGACCCCAACGCCGAGAAAGGCTATTTTTTCCGATCCGACCACTTCAGCTTTGCCAAGGTGGGGGTTCCGGCGCTTTACGCGAGTGGCGAGCACGAACAGACCAAGCGCGGCGTAGCGTGGACCAAAGAGCAGGGTGATGCGTGGATTCGTGATAACTATCACCAGCCGTCGGATGAGTACGTGCCGGAAGATTGGCAGCTGGGGGGGATGGTTCAGGATGCCGAGCTACTCTTTACCATTGGTCATCGCATTAGCAGCGAAGCTACTTTTCCCGCCTGGAAGGATGGCTCTGAGTTTAAGGCGACGCGCGAAGCATACCGCCCGTAGGCTTTAAGCTGCCAGTGTACCTTGTAAGGTTCTTCTTATTTTACAATAAATATTCTTATTCCTATATAGGTAACAGGTTGATTATAAATAACTTAGCAAATTTTACAAATTATCTATTATGAATATTTAAGTAAATAGTATTGCTATTTGATAAATAATAGTATATATTTGTATAGTATTAAACAAAAAAGCACAACAAATATGAAAAAGATAATAGGACTACAGCGAACCCAAGAGCATCAAGTAGACTTCGGAGACATTAATCCTCGGGGGGTAAGTCACACTGTTTCGTACGCAACTTCATTCGACGAAACGTGGAACCACATCCGGATTGAGCTAAAGAAGCTTTCGGTACCGGTTTCTATGCTGTAGCAGTTGCAGTACTTTTAGGGGTTTAGGGCTTGAAAACGTATTTCATGCTCTATTTTTAGGGGGCTAACGAACGGCGGCCCGCCGCAAACGGTCGTTGATTGCCCTCCCTACCCCATAGTCAGGAACTGCTTCGGCCAGAATGTGCGTAACCGGTAATTTTTCTAAGTACCGCAAGGCAGCAAATAGGTGCTGAGCCGCTTCGGCCAGGTTGCCAGTGGGCGAGAGCACCACCTGGTGCGCCGCCTTTACGCGTGGATGCGCTTTCTGAAAAGGAAGCAATCCTACCTGCTCGGCAGGATACCGCTCCAGCAAATCTGCCAGGTCGCCGATCACCACCGGCTGCCGGGGGGCGTAATGGCTGCTCATCATGCCCGGCGCGGGGGTTGCCCCCTCTTGTGAGTGGTAAACCACCGGCGTAGCCGAACCAATACACCGCTGAAGATCTTCCTGGGTCACTCCGCCCCAGCGGTACACCATCACCTTCCCATTCTCAAAACCCACGATGGTAGACTCTACACCCACCGAGCAAGGGCCACCGTCGAGTACGTAGGGAATTTTTTTGCCCAGCTGCTCGGCTACGTGGGCGGCGGCGGTGGGACTTACGTACCCCGAAGGGTTGGCGCTGGGGGCAGCCAGGGGAAAGTCTAGGGCCGAAAGCAAGCGTTGGGTGAGGGGGTGTTGCGGAATTCGCACGGCTACCCGATCTGAACCAGCGGTTGTAACATCAGGAATACGTTCGGTTTTTTCTAGCAGCAGCGTAAGCGGACCCGGCCAGAACGCTTGGGCCAAGCGATGTGCTTCCTCGGGCATGTGCCGCACGTAGGGCGTTAGGCGCTCTACGGCGTTGGTGTGAATGATAAGGGGGTTAAACGAAGGTCGGTCTTTTACCTCGTATATTCGGGCTACCGCTCGGGTACGCAAGGCATTACCTGCCAAACCATACACGGTTTCGGTAGGAATGGCTACTACTTCGTCGCTGCTCAGCCACCTTGCCGCAGCTGCAACGTCCGAACCTATTTCAACCATAGTTGCTCATTTGATCTCCCATGTCATTTTTAGGTAAAGTATACGAAGCATAGTCTGATTTTACTGCCTGATAGTCAATAACTTAGCAATCAGGCAAAATCGTCGGGTAGTTCGTTAGTGCTAGGGAAGCGTACTTTTCTGAGCCATAACTTTCCTAAACAAGAAAAAATGGCCCAGGCGCGCCGCTCTGGTACATCGCGTTTACTGCTCCGAATTGACGATTATTCAGCGGATCGGTATATTACTGTTTTACTTTATCCTACTACTGCAAAGCGCATGATGAATCGTCAAGTAAAGCTAGAACATTTTATAAACTTAGTAGCCATCGCGGCGGCGGATGGCTACCTCGACGCTCGAGAACGTGAGTTTTTGGCAGAACGAGCCGAAGAGAACGGGATGAGGGCCGAAGAATTCAACAACATCATCAGAGACGCTGACAAGCTACAGTTTGTGGTGCCCCTGAACCAAATGGAGCGCGAAGATCAACTGAACGACGCCGTATTTATGTCGATGGTAGATGGTGAGATTAGCGAACAAGAATACAAGCTGTGCATCAGTCTGGCCGACCGGCTAGGCATCAAGAGCCAGGAGGTAGACTCGGTCGTTGACAGTGTTAAACAAATTTGGGCCAGATAAGCGATGAGGCTTTAGTAAAAGGTGGTTGGACGAGTCTAACCACCTTTTTTTGTTTACATGTGCTTAACCACGCTATCACCAAACTCGGAGCACTTCAGCAGGGTAGCTCCTTCCATTAGCCGATCAAAGTCGTAGGTAACCTCTTTGTCAGCGATTGCCCCTTCGATGCCATCCCGCACCAGCGTAGCCGCTTCGGTCCATCCCAGATAGTCTAGCATCATAGCGCCCGACAGCATTACCGATCCTGGGTTTACTTTGTCCTGTCCGGCGTACTTAGGCGCCGTGCCGTGGGTAGCCTCGAAGATAGCGTTGCCGGTTTGGTAGTTGATATTGGCCCCGGGGGCGATACCAATGCCGCCCACCATGGCCGCCAGGGCGTCCGATACGTAGTCGCCGTTGAGGTTAAGCGTGGCGATGACCGAGTACTCGGCGGGGCGCAGCAGAATCTGCTGCAGAAAGGCGTCGGCGATCACGTCTTTGACAATCACCTGGTGCCCTTCTTTTTCGGCTATCTGCCACGGGCCGCCTTCGTAGTCCTGCGCCCCGTAGCCCTCCCGGGCCAGATTATATCCCCAATCACGGAACGCCCCTTCGGTAAACTTCATAATATTGCCCTTGTGCACCAGCGTGACCGAAGGCAGCTTATGCGCGAACGCGTAGTCTAGGGCCGCCCGCACCAGGCGTTCGGTTCCTTCCTGCGACACCGGCTTAATGCCGTAACCCGCCGTATCGGGAAAGCGCACCTTCTTGTAGCGATCCGGAAAGTTGTCTTGCAGTAGTTTGCCAAACTGCCGGTTGGCTTCGCTGCCTTGCTCAAACTCGATGCCCGCGTAAATATCTTCGGTGTTTTCGCGAAAGATCACCATATCTACCTTGCCCGGATCCTTTACGGGCGAGGGAGTTCCGGTAAACCACCGTACCGGACGCACGCAGGCGTACAGGTCTAGCTCTTGCCGCAGCGCCACGTTGAGCGAACGAATGCCCCCGCCCACCGGGGTCGTTAGCGGCCCTTTGATGCCGACCAGATACTCTCGAAACGCATCTAGCGTAGCGGCCGGTAGCCACTCGCCGTTTTGGTTGTGCGACTTTTCGCCAGCGTACACTTCTTTCCAATGAATCTTCTTACTTCCCTGGTACGCTTTCTCAACGGCGGCATCGAGCACCTTTTGGGCGGCGGGCCAAATATCAATGCCGATGCCATCGCCCTCAATAAACGGCAGGGTAGGCTGGTCAGGCACCTGTAGCGTGCCATTCTGAATGGTAACTTTTTGTTCACTCATGGATTAAGGTTGTTAAATCTAGGTTTAGAAGGGTCAAAATAAACAATTTTGCGGGTTATTTGCTAAGATAAAATAGATTCAAGAGAACACCTTCCACTCCCTTTCAGCGACTTCGTACTTACCTCGGCTTATTATCTATCCTTCTGAAACAAACCGGGGGTACCTTTACGTTGGAAGGGCTAAGCAAACCAAACGCACGCTATGCCAACTGACAATTCTACCGTTAAGTCTGATCTTCCTATCGAGTCGCACCGCCTCAAGCTGCGCACACTCCAGTTGAGCGATTATCCCGACGTGGAAGAAATCATGAAGATGGTATACGCCGACGCGGGCGGCGCCTGGACCCAGCGGGAGTTTCAGAATCAGCTTTCGGCTTTTCCCGAAGGGCAAATCTGCATTGAAGTCGACGGCCGGGCGGTGGGTGTAGCCCTAGGGCTCATTGTGGACTACTCCCGCTTTGGCGATCGCCACACCTACGACCAGATTACCGGGGGGGGCAAGTTCAATACGCACGACTACGAGGGGGACGTGCTCTACGGAACCGATCTGTTTGTGCACCCCGACTACCGCGAGATGCGGCTGGGCCGCCGACTCTACGATGCGCGCAAGGAACTGTGCGAGAACCTGAACCTACGGTCTATCATCGTGGGGGGACGCATACCGGGCTACCGCAAGTACAAAGACACCCTGCCGCCGCGCAAGTACATCGAGGAAGTGCGCAACAAGGAAATCTACGATCCGGTACTGAGCTTTCAGTTGGCCAACGATTTCCACGTGCGGCGCCTCCTGCCGCGCTACTCGCCCGAAGACAAAGGATCGATGCACTACGCTACCCTGCTGGAGTGGGTAAACGTGAACTTCGACGAATCGCAAAAGCTGATCGGAGTACGCAAGACGGTGGTACGCATCGGCACGGTGCAGTGGCAGATGCGGCGGGTGCAGTCGCTAGAGGATATGCTGCAGCAGGTAGAGTTCTTCGTGGACACGGTATCGAGCTACAACGCCGACTTTGTGCTCTTCCCGGAGTTCTTTAATGCTCCGCTTATGGCGCTGTTTACCAATACCGATGCCGCCGACGCCGTGCGCTCGCTGGCCGAGTACACCGAGCAGGTGCGCGACAAGATGCAGGAGATGGCTATCTCTTACAACATCAATATTTTGGCGGGCTCGATGCCGGTGTACGAGAATCACAAGCTCTACAACGTGAGCTACTTATTGCACCGCGACGGCAACGTTGACACCCAGTACAAACTGCACATTACCCCCGATGAGCAGAGCTACTGGGGCCTGCAGGGGGGCAACAAAATCCGGGTGTTCGACACCGACGCGGGCCGTATCGGCATCCTGATTTGTTACGACGTGGAGTTCCCCGAACTGAGTCGTATTCTGGCCGAACAAAAGATGGACATTCTGTTTGTGCCCTACTGGACCGACACCAAGAATGCGTACCTGCGCGTTCGCCGGTGTGCGCAGGCGCGGGCCATCGAGAACGAGTGCTACGTGGTACTATCGGGTAGCGTGGGCAACCTGCCGCGGGTCGAGAACATGGACATTCAGTACTCGCAGGCGGCGGTGTTTTCGCCCTCCGATTTTTCGTTTCCGCACGATGCGGTGGTGGCCGAAGCAACGCCTAATACCGAAACCACGCTGATCAGCGACCTGGACCTGGACTTGCTTAAGAAACTACGAACGCAGGGCAGCGTTCGCAACCTGGCCCAACGGCGCAAGGATATGTACGATGTGATCCTAAAGAAGCAGGCACCCGACGCCAGAACGACTTAGTCTTCTGCATCAAGAACCTGCTACTACCGTGTTGCTCCTTTTTAGTAAAGCGTTTCCAGCGCCCGGCGGTCGTAGAACGAGAACTCACCACTGGGGTCAGAGGTAATCGCTCCGCACGAGTTCATCAGCGACTCACGGTCAAACTGCACAGTTCCGGGAATGCCCACGGCACCGAGTCCACTGGGCGGTTGCTCCTCGTTGCCCCCTTGTCCGCAACTGAGCGAGCGGTTGTACCAGTCAGAGTGGCGCAAGCCCAGACAGTGACCGATCTCGTGCGTCATGGTCTGCTCGGCGAAGTCATCGTCACCACTAAAGGCGCTGACATCAATCAGGATGTCGTCCCAGGGCAGACCGTTGCCGGTAGGAAACCCAGCCGATCCCAGAAAACCTTGTCCCGACGTAAGGCGAACGGTGATTTCAGCGGCCTGATTAGATGCTACGCGCACCATCGTGAAGGTAAGGTTCAGTTGATTGTAGTTGAAGATCGCCCGATCAATAGCGCGGATGAACCTTGTTTGGTTGCTGGTGGGGCGAATTCGGATGGTTTGCAGATTACGGCTTACCAAATTAAAGGTACGGTACTGGTTGGTGCGTCCGTTTTCCGGTTCGGCAAGTTCGCTCTGAAGGGCCAATAGGTTCGTCAGCGCTTCGGGAGTTACCATAATGTCGCCCTCCAACAGGTAATTTTCGCCCACCATGGCAATATCGCTTACGTCGAACTGAAGACTGGTGAACTGATCCTTAATTGTTTCAGGCACGGTGCCGTACACCGGTTCGGGACGGGTAAAGGTAGGAACAATCGCTTCTTCCTGCTGGTCCTCACAGGCAGGTAAGAGGAACAGTCCGGTGAGCAAGAGCAACAGGAAGGAAAAGGGGGGTAGAAAAAACTTTTTCATAAAAGGATAAATTTAGTAAGAGTGACAAAAATCCTAATTACAAAAAATTAGTGTGCAGTCAACGCTTTACGAAACTTCCTCTTTCTTTTGTATCTATTCTTATACAAAATTTACCCGACAAAAACACCTATTGACGGCCTCCAGTGGCTATTCCTAAGTTGTCAGCTTATATAGAGATCAATAGTGTATGGTTATTTTTCTAAAATAAAACGATAATTCGTTACAAACTATTAACGAACGCCAGCGTATCTACCCCATCGGCATAATCTTCCAGATTGGGCTGCTGAGCCTGCCCAAACGAAAGGCTACCGGGCCACCACGCGTCCGCCGATACTACGCACTGAATCTTTTCCTGGTGCGGAGCCAGCTTTTCTTCCAGGTTGGCCGGGTCGTTGTAGGTTTCGTAGAATACCATCGAGATCGGCGACACCAGGGCTTCACTTTCTTTGATTAAAGCGAAGCCCGTATCTAGAAACGGATCGCCGTTCACCAGGTGGATAGACTTATTGTAGTCGTAATTATTGTGGTATTTATGGTGCAGCAGCACGTCGCGGTGGGGTTCCCAGGCCTCAATCAACGGCACAAAGTCGTAACTAGCGGGCACCCATAGCTTCGACACGTTGCGGCAACCGAGTCCGAAGTACTGAAACACGTCGTAGCCTACTGCGTGCAGCACCTCGCTACTCTCTTCGCCCCGCAGCACCCCCACCCCCGTGCGGTTCTTGCGGATAATGTGCGGATACTTGGCAAAGTAGTACTCGAAGTAACGGGCCGTATTATCGCTGCCCGTAGCGATGATGGCGTCGGCCTCCTTCAGCTTTTCTACCCACCGGATGCGCTCCCGGAAGCGGGGTTCTATCTCGATAAGTAGTTCGGCCACGTAGCGCATCAGAAACGTATCTCGCGCACTAAGTTTTCCCCACAGCGTGTGCCCGCTGATGAGCACCGTCAGAAAATCGTGAAAGCCCACCAGCGGAATATTACCGGCCATCACCACGCCCACGCTCTTAGCGGAAGCTGGAACGTCGGGCAGGTGGCGGGTCCACGCTTGTAGCTTATCGGCATTCAGGTAGCGTTGCACTCCGGCAAGCGCCTGGTTTACGCTCTGTTCGGTGAACCAGGCGTTTTCGGCGCGGGCCCGCTGCTGCACGGCCGTCCGCTCGCTATCGCGCAGATCGTGCAGGATCTTTCCTACCGCCGCAAACGCACTGATCCGATCTTTTCGTGAAATCATTTTCCGGGTTTTGTTTTATGGTTGCAAATAAAACCAAAGTACGCTTATTTCGTAAGACAAAACCGAAACGGTTACCAACGAAAGCGAAGCGAATACCATGGCTATTATTATTACTGATGAGTGCATCAACTGCGGGGCTTGCGAGCCGGAGTGCCCAAACACTGCTATTTACGAGGGGGGAGTAGAATGGTCGTGGGCCGACGGTACCGACCTCAAGGAGGTGGCCCTGGAAGACGGCACGGTAGTAGATGCCACCCAGCCCCAGGAGCCGGTCTCAGATGAGTTTTACTATATAGTAACGGGTAAGTGTACCGAGTGCACGGGCTTTCACGAAGAGCCCCAGTGCGCGGCGGTGTGCCCGGTAGATTGCTGCGTAGATGATCCCGACGTTCGCGAGACAGAAGAAGAGTTGATGGCCAAGAAAGAATTCATGCACGCGTAACCTATTGTGGATACGCGATTAATCGCGTATCCACAATAGGTTACAGCATTCCTGCCCGTTTAATCAGGTAGCTGCGCAGCACCTGGTGAAACCCCTGCTGGATGTCGGCCTCTACCAAATCTATTTTTGCCTGTCCGCACCTGATCTTTAACTCGTGGTAGTAATGGATCATCCGCTCGCGGTAGGCTTCCCGCACCTGCGAGGGCTGCAGCTTTAGCCGATTGCCACTTTCTACGTCCACAAACTCGTAGGGCCGCTCGGCAAAATCAAAGTTCAGTTCGGTTTGATGGTCGGTCACGTGGAAGAGTAACACCTCGTGCCGGTTGTGCTTCAGGTGCTGGAGGGCCGAAAAGAGCGCTTCGGTTTCGGCCTGGTTCTCAAACATATCGCTGAAGATAACCACCAGTGAGCGCTTGTGAATCTTCTCGGCAATCTGGTGCAGCACCTGCGCCACCGACGTTTTCCGGGGGGCCGTCTGCTCTTGCAGCAGCTCCTCTAGTAACAGCATCAACTTATGGGTGTGCGACGAGGTAGATTTCACCGGCGTCTGCTGGTCGATGCCCTCCGAAAATATACTTAGCCCGACGGCATCCCGTTGCTTTTGCAGCAGGAAGGCCAGGGCCGCAGCCGCCATCACGCTAAAGGTAATCTTCCCGTTGTTGTTGGTTGGGTAGTACATCGACGAAGAGTTGTCGATCACCAACTGGCAGCGCAGGTTAGTTTCTTCCTCGTAGCGTTTAGTGTACAGTCGGCCGGTTTTGGCGTACACCTTCCAGTCAATGTGCCGGGTACTCTCACCGTTGTTATAGAGTCGGTGTTCGGCAAACTCTACCGAGAAGCCGTGGTAGGGCGATTTGTGCAGGCCAGTGATGAAGCCCTCTACCAACTGCTTGGCAAGCAGCTCGATGTTGCCGAACGCTCTGATTTGAGACAGTGAAATGGTATTCATGATCTATTCGTAAGGATTTTTATTTGTATGAAATTTTGCATTTATATTAAATAAAAAACAATTTAGCGATATTATTACGCTATCTGAACAAAAGTATTTACCAACCAACCTAACCAATAGTGCTGTGGAAGACAACCGAGAAAAAGAACGAGATGAAATTTATTCCCAACGCGTAAGAGCGGGCAAGCGCACTTACTTCTTCGACGTGAAGGCAACCCGGTCTAGCGATTACTATTTAACGATCACCGAGAGCCGGAAAAGGTACAAGGATGATGGTTTCTTTTATGAGAAGCACAAGATATTTCTTTATAAAGAGGATTTTAACAAGTTCATGACTGCTCTGGAGGAAACGGTAGGTCACGTGAAGGAAGAGCTGATGCCCGATTATGATTTTGATCAGTATGATCACGAAGAAGAACCCCGTAGTCACACTCCTGCCCCTGCCCCTACCGCCGAGCCGGTAACCAATGGTGCCGCGGGTGATGAAGAACTTAAGTGGGACTAATCCTCCTGTTACTCCCTCTGGAAGCCTGACGATTTTCGTGCGGGCTTTCTTTTTGCGCTCTATCCATGGCTAACAAGCGCGTTTTATCTATCCTCTCCTTCGTCTCGCTGACGTTGGTCTTCTTACTGCTTGCCTGGATATTTTCTAATATCTTCAGCTACTTCGTGATTGCGCTGGTGCTTTCGGCGATTCTGGCGCCGCTTACCAACTACATCTACCGCTTTCAGTTGTACGGGCTGCACACCCCCCGTTTTCTGGCGGTCATTCTTTCGTTCGCGGTGGCGGCGGTGGTGGTTACCCTGTTCGTTATTCTGTTTATTCCGCTAATCAAAAACCAGGTGACCCTGATCACCACCATCGACTACGAAGAACTTTACGACCGGGCTAGTCTGCCGTTGCAGCGCATGGAGACGTTCCTAATGGACAACCGCATCGTGGACCAGACGGGGTTTTTGGTAGAAAACCTGCGGCGAAGCTTGCTGACGCTGCTGGCCAAGGTAGACTTTGAGGATGTAGTCAACCTGCTGATTTCTGTTACCGGCAATGTGTTCGTGGGCGTGATCGCCGTTTCGTTTATCACCTTTGTGCTGCTCTACGAGAAGGGAATCGTGCGTCGGCAGGTCATTAAGCTAATTCCTAACCAGTACTTTGAGGTGTTCATCGCGGCAATCTTTAAGATAGAGACCCTGCTCTCTAATTACCTAATTGGGCTGCTATTTCAGATATTTTCTATCTTCTGCGTTGCGGCGATTGGTTTGAGTCTGATGGGGGTTGAGTACGCCCTTACCATTGCGGTGTTTGCAGCGGTGGCCAACCTCATCCCCTACGCGGGTCCGTTGCTGGGCTCGGCGTTCGGTATTGTGGTGGGGCTCTCGTCGGCCGCCCTCGACACGAGTGATAACGAAACGGCCCTTTTGATTGTTAAGATAATCTCGGTGTTTGCGGTGGTGCAGTTGGTCGACAACCTACTTTTGCAGCCTTTAATTTTTTCAAAGAGTGTGAAGGCGCATCCGCTCGAGATTTTTGTCGCTATCTTTGCCGGTGCTACCGTGGCCGGAGTGTTAGGGATGATCGCCGCAATTCCGGTATACACCGTTGTTCGGGTGGTAGCTACCGAACTTTACGATGGTTATAGGCAGTATCACGTTTTCAAAAATAACTAAATGAGTTTACAGTGCGGTATCGTTGGCTTGCCCAACGTGGGCAAATCAACGCTATTTAATTCGCTATCCAGCGCCAAGGCCGAAGCGGCTAACTTCCCCTTCTGTACCATCGAGCCCAACGTAGGGGTGATTTCGGTCCCCGACGAGCGTTTGCAAACCCTTGAGGGGTTAGTGAACCCCCAGAAGGTGATTCCTACCACCATCGAGTTCGTCGACATCGCCGGTTTGGTGAAGGGCGCCAGCCAGGGTGAAGGGCTGGGCAACAAATTTTTGGCGAACATCCGTGAGGTCGATGCCATCATCCACGTAGTGCGCTGCTTCGCCGACGATAACGTGGTGCACGTCGCCGGTTCGGTAGACCCGGTGTTTGACAAGGAAGTGATTGATACCGAACTGCAGCTCAAGGACCTAGAATCGGTACAGAAGAAGATCACTCGCCTGGAGAAGACCGCTAAGTCGGGCGATGCTGCCGCCCGCAAGCAGCTGGCCACCCTGGGGCAGTACCAACAGGTGCTGGAGTCTGGGCAAAACGCGCGGTCGTTAGACCTGCCCCTGCAGGAACGAGAGGCGGTAGCCGATCTATTTTTGCTTACGGCCAAGCCGGTCATCTACGTGGCCAACGTTGATGAAGATTCGATCCATACCGGTAACGCCTACGTAGAAGCACTGCAAGAAGCAGTAACCGCCGAGTCAGCCGAGGTGATCATCATCAGCGCGGCCATCGAGTCGCAGATCGCCGAGTTAGACCCCGATGAGCGTAGTCTGTTCCTGGAAGAATACGGCCTGAAAGAGTCAGGACTCAACCGACTGATTCGAGCTTCGTACCGACTGCTTAATTTGATCACCTACTTCACGGCGGGGGAAAAGGAGGTACGGGCGTGGACCATTGAGGACGGCTGGAAGGCCCCGCAAGCAGCCGGAGTGATTCACAGCGATTTTGAAAAGGG
The DNA here is from genome assembly GCA_049650865.1 of Tunicatimonas sp. Lineage (GTDB taxonomy): Bacteria > Bacteroidota > Bacteroidia > Cytophagales > Cyclobacteriaceae > Tunicatimonas. Next base: position 38,088 of record JBASAY010000100.1, on the reverse strand, counting down.
CTTTATTAAGGCGGAGGTAATTAAGTTGAGCGACTATCAACAGTACGGTTCGGAACAAGCGTGCAAAGAAGCCGGAAAGATGGGAATAGAGGGAAAAGAGTATACGGTAAAAGACGGTGACGTTATGCACTTTAGGTTTAACGTCTAACACTAATTCGGGGGCGGCGCCTACTACTTAGGGCTAGAAATCTACTACTTATGCCACAAATTTTGGGTATTTATACTTAAAAGAGTGGTTATTTATAAACAATTTTCTAGGTTCGTGATTAAAACTAGTTAATACCAATACGGAAGTCGCCGGTTTATTTTTTCTATAACGTAACTACATTGAGGGTTCGGATTGTTTTCATTTTAAAGAATAAGGGTTCGCACGTTCCGTTCCACCATCAGTTTCTGCTTGCTCAACTGATCAAAGGCATCTTGGTGAAGGGTGGTGAGCAAGAGTTTATCACCTCTGATGTGTACAACTTTTCTGGCCTGAAGGGGCAAACCAAGATCAGCCGCACCGGACTACACTTCTACTCCAGCCGAGTCACCTTGGTTTTTTCGGCCTCTAGCAAAGACCTTATCGACTACTTCCTGAAGCATCTGTTCTCTTTTTCCCAGTTAGAGATTGGGACGATGACGCTGATCCCCGAAACGGTAGAGGTGGAGCAGAAACCTGAGGTGAGCGACACCGTGAAGTACGTCTGCATCTCGCCCCTGGTGCTGGTAAAACCGTCGTTTAGCGATGATCGCGGAAAACGATTCATTGCCCCCCAAACCGACACCTTTTCGGACCTTCTGTACGAGTCAACCATGATTCGGATGGAGCAGTCGGGGCAGTATACGGCGGCCGAGGTAGAGCAGTTTTACAAGTTTCAGCTTGTGCCTGATAAAGACTACCTGCTGCGCATTGCGGAGCGGCAAAAGAAGTTCGCCCGCATCTATCCCCTCTATGACCAGGACGTGAAGTACGAAATACGCGGGTACACCTTTCCTTTCACACTCTACGCCGCCCAGAAAGTACAGGAGTTTATCTTTACCAACGGGCTGGGCGCTTTCACCTACAAGGGGTTCGGCATGCTCGATATCGCCGGTGCCGATCCCGGCAAGAGCACCCGCAAGTACGAGTTCATGCAAGAGGAAGCATAGCTTTACATCTCGTACGAACCTCCGGTTCGTACGCGCTATCTTGATGAGCCTGTGGCTTACCGAAAAGTGCAACACACTCTCCTCTTTTTGACTACAAGAATTGGATCAAAGTATTCCCGACGTTGTGCGTAACAATTGCCGGAAGAAGACTTCCTGCACGCTCGGTCATCCATCCGAAAGCAAGAGCCGCTGGAAGCACTACCAAGCCCCATAGGTTGAAGTGAAAATCAGGTGATACGCAGTGTGGGAAAGTAAACAGAACAGCCTGAGCCACCATTCCCCAGCCGACGCGAGCGCCCAACAGGGTGAAAGGGCGACCAAACGAAAAGTTGAATAAGGTCAGTAGCACCCCCCGGAAGCCAATTTCTTCGGCTAATCCGGGCATTGTTGCTTGATAAGCTATCCCCTCTTTAGAAAAACTGGCATCTTCGCCTATAAACAAAGAATTAGCCGCCTGAAACCCAATTATTAGCAATCCACCTATTGCCACTGGTCCTAGCGAGCGTACCCTTTTGGTTAGGCCAACCGAGATGTAATTCAGCTGCGGATGCAGAGCAATAAACCCAAGCGCAAAGACAATTTCCAGCCCTTTGCCCAACCAGTTCAAGCCCCAGTCTAACTGCCAATAACTCCGAAGCATCAGTCCTCCCAGCGTGCATAATCCTGACACAATGAAGAAGGCAATGGCCGTAAAGAACAGCTTCACCCTCATCGCCGGGGGTTCTGCCGGTTGAGCCCGTTGGCCAGCAATGAGGTGTAGCCAACGAGTACGTCGGCGCGGGCCCCAATGGGGCGGGTGTAAACGAAGATCTCGTAGCGGTTTTCGGTGGGGAAGTGGTTGCCGTCGTAGGCGTACGGATTGTCCGGCCCATCAACGTAGTACAGGTAATTATAGAACCCCTGCTTGAGTAGCATGGTGGTGCGGTAACCGCCTAGCGAGGCGTCGTAGCTCATCTTTCCTTCTTGGTTCAGCACGTTGTTATTGAATGCCCCCACCACGTACACATCGCCCGACGCCGGGTTGTCGGCTTCCAGGAAGAAGTGCGTCAGCAGATAGTCGGCGGCTAACTCCCCTCCCTGCTGCTCCAGGTTGCCGATCACGTAGGTGCCATTTAGGTCGTCGTACTGGCTGTAAGCCTGCCCCGCACGGTTCTGGTCGGGTAGTAGCAGCACCTCGGTGGGTACCTTTTCTTGCAGCACTTTGCCTACGTTCTGCCCCAGCGCGCTTACCGTACGCAGATCGAAAAAGCGAAACTCGCTGGCGGCGTAGAAATTGTTCGCCAGGTCGAAGGGGCGGTACTCCAGCTGCCGGTCGCCCGCCCGCACGAACGTAGGCTTAAGCCCCTCTAGCGCGTTGACCCACTGGTAGTTTTGCCGCACCACCACGTACACATCCTGCTGCGGATTGGGAATGTCAATGCTACCGTGGTCTATCACGAACTCAATCTGCTGGCTGGTGGTGCGGCGGGCTACGTCGGCCGAGGGCAGTACCTCGGCGCCTACGCCCACCGTGCGCCCGTACACCATAAAGCGCTTGGTAAACAATACGTCGTTCTCATTAGTGCCCTGGTACACCTGAAGCACGTAGTTGCCCGGCTGACTCACCCGCGGCAGCGGCCACTGGTACTGCCCGAACGGAATCTTGGTGTTAAACGACAACTGTTCGTTATTCACCTGGAACTCGTTGAACTGCCCCAGGAAGTCCATATCGTAGAGCCGCGACTTCCGCCAGTCGGCGTTGCAGTGAATGACTTTTACGCTGTAGTCGCCGTAGGTGGCGTTGGGGTCGAGCTCGAGTACGTCGAAGGAAAGGGCCACCGGCTCGCGCTGATCGATGGGGAAGGTAGAAGAAAACAGCGGCCCGTCGGCGGTGAGCAGGCGAATGGTGCGCACGTTCGGATTAAAGGTCTCGTCGCGGTAGATTTTGTCCGCGGCTTCTGCGGAGAAGGCAACGCAGCATCCGACGGCCAACGCTAGCCATCCCCCTAATTTTGCTCTTGTATTCAGCATAGCTTGGTCTATGATTCGTCGGCCCGAGTAGCCTCTAGTTCTTCGGTGCGCAGGGCCAGCGCTTCCCACTGCTGGTTCTTTTTGCTTAATTTTTTATCAACGGCAGCAAAGCGCTGCGTAACCTCCTGCTGGCGCTGCTCATCCGAATATAGGTCGGGCTGCGCTAACTCTTGCTCCACTTGCTTTCTTTCTTTCTCTAGCGCAGTGATCTCGGTTTCTACTTCGTGTACTTCACGCTGCAGGCGCGTCAGCTCCCGCTGCTGGTCTTGGTCTGCTTCGGTTGGCTTCGGATTTGCTGGCTTAGTAACTTCTTTCTTGGGCGGCGGGGCGGATGCGGCGATCGGTCCGCGCTGCGACTGCCAGTACACGTACTCGTCGTAGCTGCCCGGGTACTCTTTCACCTCTTTGTTCTCGATAAACCATACCTTGTTGGCCACCTGCGAGATAAAGTGCCGGTCGTGCGATACGATCACGAAGGTGCCCTGGTACTGCTGTAGCGCCTGAATCAGAATGTTAACCGACTGAATGTCCAGGTGGTTGGTGGGCTCATCCAGGATCAGGAAGTTGGCTTCGCCGATTAGGGTTTTGGCCAGCGCCACGCGTGACTTCTCACCACCCGACAGCACCTTGATTTTCTTAAACACGTCGTCGTCTACGAACAAGAAGCAGCCGAGCACCCCCCGAAGCTCTTGCTCAGTTTTTTCGCTACCGGCTTGCTTAAGCTCTTCCAAAATCTCATTCTCCACGTGCAGGGCCTCCAGCTGGTGCTGGGCGTAGAAGCCCATCTCTACGTTGTAACCTAGTTGTCGTTCGCCCTCGAAGGGTTCCGTGCCTGCAATGATGCGCAGCAGCGTAGATTTTCCCTTGCCATTGGCCCCGATAAACGCAATTTTGTCGCCCCGCTCAATGCTGCATTCGGCTCCCTCGAAGATTTCGATGTCGCCGTAGGCCTTCGACATATCCTTGATCTCGCTGACCCACCGCCCCGACTGCCGCTTAAACTTAAACTTAAAATTCACCGTCGCGTTCTCGTCCACCACGTCATCCACCCGGTCCATGCGCTCCAGCGCCTTCACCCGCGACTGCACCTGCTTGGCTTTAGTGGCTTTGGCGCGAAAGCGCTCCACAAATCGTTCGGTCTGCTTGATTTTCTGCTGCTGGTTCTCAAAGGCGTTGCGCTGAATCTCGCGGCGCAGTTCGCGCTCTTCCAGGTAAAACGAGTAGTTGCCCGCGTAGGGCGTGAGCTGTCCGTGGGCCACCTCCACCACCATCTCTACGGTGTTGTCCAGAAACTGCCGGTCGTGCGACACCACGATGAATGCGCCTTCGTAAGAGCGCAGGTAGTTCTCGATCCACTGAATGGAGGGTAGATCGAGGTGGTTGGTAGGCTCATCGAGCATCAGCAGGGCCGGTTTCTCGAGCAGCAGTTTGGCCAGCATCACCCGCATGCGCCAGCCACCCGAGAACTCCCGCAGGGGCCGCTTCAGATCAGCGGTGCTAAAGCCGATCCCCTCCAGAATCTCCTCCGCTTTGGCCTGGAGGGCGTAGCCTTCCAGAATTTCAAACTTCTCTTGCAGGCGCGTGAGCTTGTCGACCAGTTTGTCATCGTAGTCGGTCTCCATCTTCTTGAGCACCCGCTCGATCTTGTGCTCGATGGCCAGGGCTTCTTCGAAGGCCTGCATGGCTACGTTCAGAATGCTATCGTCCGACTGAAAGGACAGCAAATCCTGGTTCAGGAAGCCGATGCTACAGTCGTTCGACATAGAAATATCGCCTCCGTCGGGCTGGTAATCGCCCACAATGAGCTTGAGCAGGGTCGACTTGCCGGTGCCGTTGAGGCCCACTAATCCGATCTTGTCCTTGGGTTTGACGTGCAGGCTAGCCTCTTGGTACAGAGGGCGGCTACCGATGTAGTACGATAAGTTATTAATTGCGAGCATAAGGAAGTGAGCTTCAGCTTACCAAAGCGCAAGATAAGAAAGATAGTTCTTCGCCAGTGGTGAGTACGGTAATTTGTGATTCGAAATTTAAAATTGTCAACGCAATGTTGTAGCAATATTAAGCACAACAGTACATCGATGCCAAAACCCACGTTCTTGCGGCGCATCCTGGCGATAGGGCAAGTAGATTTGGAACTATTGCTAATGCTCAAACCACCCACTTGTGATTCAGAACTCTCTTACCTTCCAGCTGGCCCACATGGCCTTAGAAAACCAGTACGACCGCCCCGCCCTCTGCTGGGATGCGGCTTTGTTGAGTAACGATGATGCTAGTTGGAAGGAAGAACTGCAACTGGTCGAGCAGGTGTCAGCTCTGATGCTGCTTGACGAATCCTTCGCCGAAGACGATCCGATTGATGCGGCACAGCAGGAGTACGAAATAGAGGAGGCGAAGTCGTTGTATACGTTTCATCTGCTGATTGCCCGCTTGGTGTTTCGCAATAACATAGAAATGTACGAGGTGCTGAATCTGCTTGGTAAGCGAGAAGAATGTTTAGAAGCGTGGACCGCGCAGGCCAGCAGCTTCTACGCCGATCTCGGACACCTAAGCACTGCCATGGCCCACTACGGCATCACGCTTACCGAACTACGGCAGGCCAAGGCAATGGTAGAAGCTCTGGTAGACCGTTACCTGAGGTAGAGGCAACGTCCAGTTATTCTTAAAGGACGTGCAGCTTGTTGCCTGTTTACTTGGTAAATACCAGATATTCCCAAGGCTTTAAATTCAGGGGTTGATCGTTGATTTCGTATTCTTTTTTGGAAAAGTAGTCAGAGTACGAACCAAAGACCTTATCGTTAGTAATCTTGACGTTTTGAGGCTCTTTAGAAAGATTGAAAATTCCAATAACCGTATTAACCTCCGACTGTCGCATAAATCCAACTACGTTTTCATTTTCTTCAATGGTTACCGGAAACCCACCAGCATTTCCGGTCCAAATGGCTGGGTTTTCCTTTTTCAAACTTACCAGTGACTTGTAAAACGGCTGTAAACCCAAAGAATCAGTCCAGTCAATAGGGTCTCTTTCGAAGAACTCCAACCGTTTTGAAAGGCCAACTTCCTGACCACTTAAAATCAGGGGAATGCCGTAGCCCGTAAACGTAAGCGCAGAAAACGTTTTATGTCCTTCCCCAAATCTTTCAAAGGTAGTGCCTATCCAAGAATTCAGGTCATGGTTAGAGGTATAGGTCATCCGATAGGCGGTGCGGCCGTACTTGAACATGTCTTCCTCAATCCATTGCATCAGGGCGTCGGCTGTTTTTTCTCCTGCAGCAACGTCTCTCATGACTAACTCAAATTGGTCGGCGTAACTTCCGTCCAGAATAAACGTTTCGTGTCCACATTCTGCTAGCCAGAATAAGTCTCTGAGAGGATCGAGTTCTGCTCTTGCTTCTTCCCAGAGGTATAACGGAATTTTATCGCCACAGCCGTGGTCAAGCCTGAATCCATCCACCCCTAGTTCTACCCAAAACCGCATTGCATCAATCATCGCCTCGCGGGTATCCGGATTTGAATTATCCAACAGGGCGGTATCCCACCAAACATCTTCCGGGCTCATCGACTCGTAGGTAACTTCTCCATCTTTATCTCTTACGTAGTATTCAGGATGTTCAGTTATCCACGGGTGATCTCTGCCGGTATGATTGGGCACCCAGTCGAGTATCAAATAGAAACCCATCTCATGGGCTTTACTTAGTAGGTTCTTAAAATCATCAACCGTTCCAAATTCAGGATTTACTGCTTTATAGTCTTGAGGAGCATAATAACTTCCCAACGTCCCCTTCCGGTTTGTTTCACTGATGGGGTGAATCGGCATCAACCAAAGAACATCTACTCCTAAATCTTTGAGTCTGGGTAGGTGGCTAGAGAAAGCTTCTAGGGTGCCTTCGGGGGTAAACTGCCTGATGTTCACTTCGTAAATAGTTGATCCAGCCAATTTCTCTGGAAATGACGAATTCTCAGACTCATAAGAGGTTGTAGAAGTGTTGTCGTCTGGCTTGACAGTCTTCTCGCAACTAGAGAAGAATATTAGTGTTAAGATGTATATAAATGTGCTTTTCATAGTATTTTGATTAATAACGATCTTTGCAGCTGTCTGCGCTAGTGGTGGCTGCATGATGTTATCATCAGGCATTTTTTTATCGGTGAACGATCAGTTCTGAGCGGTTCATCTCTATCAAGACGCATCGCTTATATAAGCTCTCTATACGCTCAATATTGTTTTCGAAGAGACGAATCAGGTTACGATTCTTAATATTACCGGTTTTAATCACCAATAATCTATTAGGTTTTCCTGCCAAGATATGATCGTCAAAAAAGTCACTGTCTTTTGATATCACAATCCTATCATCTCGATCGGCAACTACAATAATTTCTTTATCATCGCTGCGGTTAGCTGCGGGAAGTTCCAAGGTATGTATCGCATCAAATCCACAACCTTTGAGCCAGACAGCGAGCTGTTGAGGCAGTTGCGCATTTATGATGAACTTCATGAAGCGAGAGGATAAACCGCCTTTGTCTGCGTTACCCGAACGGCATAGGCCAAACAAGCCAGTAGATCTTCTTTCACCAAATCGGGGTAATCAGCTAATATCTCTTTATAAGTCATATCGGCGGCTAACAATTCCAGCATATTTTCTACTGGATAGCGTAATCCTCTGATGGTTGGTTTGCCATGACAAATATTGGCATTAATAGTTATGCGGTTCAGCAAATTATCTTCTTCCATAATAAATAGTGTTTTTATCTAATGTATGTATAACATTTGTTTCTTCTTTATGATAACAACCGTATAATCACACCCGGTGTGTTTATTTGCAATATAGCAATAGTGCTCTTGTTTGAAAAAGGTGTTTCAGTAGTTTTAATAGACGCATAATAATTGGAAACATCATTATTTTCATAAAAGCATTTGTAAACATTTGCAGACGTCTACGTAAGGGGGTGGCTTAGACATCACGTTTTGCTTAGCAACCCATTCGTTGCCCCCCATCCCAACGTATTAATATCGTAACGTACCCAACAGATTTATCTGTCCGAAATCTTTAACCACATTATACGTAGCAGTTGGTGCGCTAAACCCGCTCACTACCAACCGAGCCCTTGGCCCCGCTTCGGGGGTACCACACCATCCGCCGGTAGGTGCGCAGTAGCTGTTGGGGTGAGAAGCCCAGACGAAACATCGTAAACACAATAAAATTAGCGACCGTCACCCGCCCGTAGCTGTTGTCTTGGTACTTGCGGGCCGATACTTCCGCCTCACGCGGTATAATCCGAAAGCGGGTCTGGCGGCGCGCCCGGCGAATAAAATCAAAGTCTTCCATCACCTCATAGTAATTGTCGTATCCGTTCAGGGTATTAAACAGCGCCCGGGTAACGAACAGCGTCTGGTCGCCCCCCCGGCAGGTAAGGCGGTTGAAGCGCGAGAAGTAGCTGTTTAGCGCCAGCAACGGGTGTACCGCCTCAAAGCGCGCCCGGTAACCACCCATATAGTAACCCGCCCGTAAGCTGTCCTGAATGTCAGTGATGTATCCGGCCGGGGGGCGGGTATCCGCGTGCACAAAGTAGAACACGTTGCCTCGGGCTACCCTGGCGCCGTGGTTCATCTGGTCGGCGCGGCCCTTCCAGGGAGATGCATGCACCTGGGCTCCTGCCTCCTGGGCTGCTGCCGCGGTTTGGTCCGTGCTGCCCCCATCAACCACCAGCACCTCTTCCATGGCACCTCCCGGATTGGCCAACAGGTACGTTACCAGCGAAGCAATTACGCCTTCCTCGTTATACGTCGGGATGATGACACTTACGCGAATTTGATCAACGTTTGACACCGCCCCCGTAGCAGAAACTCTCGAGGTAACAACGTTGATCGGGCTAGTAGCGGCGTTAGGTTTCAAAGAGCTTGGAATTTTGGTTGGCAGCCGGACGAAAGAGGCAATCTATTTGCTCTGAAACTACGTACCTGACAAAGAATGTGGTTTTTACGAAAAAACCCGATTTGCCAGTCTTTACCAAACAAAGCAATGAAATTCATGATGCTATCTACTCTTTTGTTCACGCTTAGTTACACTTTCTCGATGTGCACCTCCGGTCCGGAAAGTATGCCTCCCCCTCCCGTAGCCAACCAGGATTATCCCCACATTGAGCTTTCTAAAGACTTAATTCGTGCCGCCCGCAACCAGGCAGACTACGCGGCTATCAAAGAGCAGTTAGCGCAGGTTTCGCCGGAGGTTCTAGCCAAGGAGCTAAGTAGTGACCAAGCTAAAAAAGCTTTTTGGATTAACGTGTACAACGGCTTCGTGCAGCATATCCTCACGGAACAGCCCGAACTGTTTGAAGACCGGGGTGCCTTCTTCGGCGAACCGCGCGTAACGATTGCGGGCAAGGAGCTGAGCTTCGACGACATTGAGCACGGCATTATCCGCGGCTCACGCGTAAAGTGGCTTTTGGGTTTGATCAAAGACCCCTTTGCCGGAAAGTACGAACGAACTTTTCGGGTAGACAAAACCGACGGACGCATTCACTTCGCCCTCAACTGCGGCGCCAAAAGCTGCCCCTACGTGGCGGTCTATGATGCTCGCTTTATGGACGAGCAGCTCGATGAGATTGCCCGGCAGTTTCTCAACCGCACCAGCACCTACGCCCCCGATGAGGAAAAGGTGTACGTCACCTCGCTGTTCAGCTGGTTCCGGGGCGACTTTGGCGGTAAGAAAGGGGTTAAGAAAAATTTCCTGAAAAAGTACGACGTGATCCCGAAAGACGCTAATCCTGACCTGGAGTTTGATAAGTACGACTGGACGTTGGAGCTAGGCAACTACGTCGATCTGGAAACCGGACCGAAGACAGCTAGGTGATTCGCAAAGAGCGCCACATAATAGATTTTATCCGTAACGAGTAAGCAGCAAGGAAGAGTACCGGCCAACAGATGAAGAACTGAAAGCCTTCATTGACGAACGCCATCCTTTTAGATAAGATACAATTGCTACCTTTGCTACCATGAGTAAGAAGAAAGCTACCGCAGTCAGCATTCCCGAAGAGGTTATCATTAGTAAGATCTACCTGATTAGAGGGCAAAAGGTGATGTTAGACCGTGACCTGGCCGAACTCTACGGAGTAGAAACCAGCGATTAAAAGAGCAAGTCAGAAGAAACAAAGACCGTTTTCCAGAAGACTTTATGTTCGAGATGAGCAAAGAAGAACTTGAAGATTGGAGGCCACCGTGGCGCGGTCGCAATTTGCGACTTCCAATCGCGAAGTGATGGGACTGCGGGTACCGCCCTTTGCGTTTACCGAACACGGAGCGGTAATGCTGGCTAGCGTACTGAACAGCGAACTGGCTATCCAGGCCAACATTCAGATCGTAAGGATCTTCACCCGTCTGCGTGAAATGATTTTAGACAACAAAGAAGTACTGCTTAAACTCGAGCAGCTAGAAACTCAAACCGGCAAAAATAGTGAGGACATCAAAATGATCTTTACCGCTTTACGGCAACTGCTTAATCCCGATCAGCCACCACGGGAACAAATCGGCTTTAAACGGAAGAAGTGAGATTAAGGGGCACCACCGCCAGCTCCCGCAGACTTTCCTCAATTCACCACTTGACGAATCACCCACCAAGTCGAGCGCAGAAACTTTAGGAACAAACACCAGCTAGAGTTACTCAGCACCTTGCCAACCTACCAGTTCAGCGACCAGTCCATCGCGGAACGAAGTTCGTTTAGAAAGCCTCTCCAATGGTTAGATAGTACCCGCTCGTATTCTTCCCAAACCCAGCGTCCAGGCGAATGTTGATTTTCTTCTCACGGTCGAGCACGAACCGCAGTCCGCCGCCCACGGTGTAGCGAAAGTCGCTCAGCTGCATCTCGGAAGGTTGCGGGGCTACGCCGCCGTAGCTCACGAAGGCCACCGCCCCCACCCGCCAGAACAGCAACGCCCGGTAGGCCGCTTGCACCGTAAGCATACTGCGATCGCGGAACCGCCCTGAAAAGTAGCCGCGCATCCGGGTGGTGCCCCCCAGCAGGGCCAGCCGGTTAAACGGGGGTTCTCCCGATTGAGCCACCCCGTAAGCGTTAAGTGCCACCACGTGGCCCCATCGGTTACGGATAAACGTGCTGGCATCCACCGAAGCGGTTGTGTAGCGAAAGTCGCTGCCCGTCCAGGGCGCATTGCGCTGCAGCAAGGTTTCCACGAGCCAGCCGTCGCTAGAGTAAAATACGTTGTCGCGCGTATCGAATAAGGCAACCACCCCCGGCCCGGAAGAGATGCCGCCCCGGCTGCCCACAATGGTGCCGTCGGTGAGTTGGCCCTCGGGGTCGGTTTCCGTAATCCTAAAGTCCTCGAACCAGTAGCGTAGCCCGACGTACCACTTGGGATGCACCCGCTTGAGGGCGGTCAACCGTAGGCGCGGAAAGTTCACGCTGTAGGCCTCTTCCTGGTCGGCCCGCGCTTGGTTGCCGATGCCAAAAAACTGATATACGTACCGATAGTACCCTACCTCTCCGTAGGAATAGTAGTCGCCGTTGTTGACGAACAGCGTGAAGGGGAAGTACAGTAACAGTTGCTGCTGTAAGGTATAGGCAGCCACTACCTGCACCGACGAGGGCCGGGCGGTTATTGAGTCGGTGCGGAAGTTAAAGGCGTACACTCCGGCTACTCCAAAGCCCAGGCTGGTTTCGGGAGTGAAGAACACTACCGGCAGGGCGTACAAACTATTGCTTCGCGCGTCAGCCGAGTCGAGCGCGGCAACGTCAGCATCAGGGGGGGACTCGGTGGGTTGGGCGCTGGCACGCGTGGTGAGTAGTCCGCCCAGGCAAGCGGCAAGAAGAAGTCGATTTACCAATTGGCAACGATTAAGCAGCAAGAAAGGTAAAGAAAGGCAGGGCAGTATGCAAATGGCGATGACGGGGTTACGTTGGCCAGCAAAGAGCAGCTGAAGCATTGTTTAGTGGCGGCGGCGAATCTTTTGGAAGAAGCGCTGCAACAGTTCCCGTGCTTCGGCGGCCATCACCCCGGTACGTACCGTCGTCTTGCGGTGCAAGATTTGTCCGTTGTAGCGGCGGAAGCCCCGCTCAGCATCGTCGGTCGCCCATACCAGTTGGCCCAGGTGCGCCCAGTGGATGGCCCCGGCGCACATCACGCAGGGCTCCAGGGTAACGTAGAGGGTGCAGTCGGGCAGGTACTTGGCTCCTAGGTGATCGAAGGCTGCCGTGAGGGCCAGCATCTCAGCGTGGGCGGTGGGGTCGCTCAGCCGTTCGGTTTGATTGTAAGCACGGGCGATGACGCGGTCGTTGGCAACAACGACGGCTCCTACCGGAATTTCGCCTTCGTCGTAAGCCTGTTGGGCCTGGAGAAGGGCTTGGTGCATGAAGTGATCTTCCGTCATACCCGCTTCTCTTCGCAGTAACGCTATGTATCTCCTAAAGACTTCGTAATGCCTTTTTAGATAGAGTTTTCACGCCAGCTGTTTTGTTAGACAACCTTTCATTCGTTGATCTCTTTAATTATTTCTTTCAAGGTTTTATTATCCACACTTTCCATTTCGGATTTGTCGTAGATAGTCAACAAGTAGATTTCCTCTTCAGTGGTAATCAAATAGGTAATCACACGTAATCCGCCACTTTTGCCCTTCCCTTTGCTTTTAACCGCAACTCTTACTTTGTAAGCGTTTTGTCCAACGCTTTGGCCCTGAACAGGATCATTAATTAAGCTCTGCTCAAATGTTTGTAATTCGGTGGTTAGAGAATTATACTTTTTTAAAAGCTTTTTAGCTTGTCTTCTGAATCTAGGTGTAATAATTACTCTATAACTCATTCAAAAAACCTGCTAAGCTCTGTTTGGGAATTGTACCCGCCCTCATTTGCTTTACTTCTTCAAACGCTGCCGTTAAATCTTCTTTTACTTGAAAAGCTTGTTCGTAGTTTTTCATCTTCTTCTCAAGTCTCTTCCAATCTTCAATTGGAATCTGCACTGCGGTAAGATTACCCTGCTGATCGTTCAAGTATTGTAGGTGTACCTTCATGTTCTCAAAGATACGGTTTTGCGTTCAATCAGCCAATAACTGCGAGGAGCGATGCCAAAACCATTCGTCAACAATCAGTCTGTTTACTTTTCCAAGTGCATTCATCGGGATAAATAATAATCGCGAAAAACGGATATCTCTTCTTTCTCCTGCTTCACGTAAAGCGAATAGATTTTCTCCCCAACCGTACTTCGCACCGCGGAGATACCTACGTCAATCAACCGGATACCTCGGTCGGTTAAAAAAACATTATCAAAAACCTCCCCCGCCTCACTGGACGGACGCCGCACGTCACGGTGCACAAACCCCGCCTCGTGCAGTTGTTTCAGTTCTTCCTCAAACACATCCATTTGTAGCACCCGGACTTCGTACTCGTAGGTGCGGAAATCAAGGGGATAGAGCCGCTCCATCACCAGCATCTCCCAGTTCTTGGTTTCGTTCAAGTCCAAACGCACAAACTTTACCACCAGGGAGTTGATCTGATTGGCGTACTTCATCTTCTCGGCCTCCGAACCTATGTCAGAGCGCGTATCTTCGGTAAACAGCTTGGCCACTTCAGTAGTCGACAGCGCAATTACGGTGTTGCTTCCTCCCTGCGATAGGGTTTTGGAATGGCGTTCCACAATACTAACTGGCTTCTGTCCACCCCGTCACCTCTTCCAAACTCGGATTCTTTACCTCCTTGAGCTTCATCTTCTTCCGCATGCCCGATACGTCGTTGTGCAGCTTGTTGGGCGAAGCCTCGTTCAGTTGCGTCACCATCATGATACCCAGTTTGTGCAGGATCGGGATTAACTCCGGCCGCACGCCCCGCTCCACAAACTCCTGTTCGGTAGATTCCTGCTGCCGCGCCTCGGGTTTCATCTGGGGGAAGAACAGCACGTCCTGGATCGAGGCGCTATTGGTCATGATCATCGTAAGCCGATCGATGCCGAGTCCTACCCCCGCGGTGGGCGGCATTCCGTACTCCAGCGCCCGCAAAAAGTCTTCGTCTAGCATCATAGCCTCATCGTCGCCCCGCTTGGCCAGCTTAAGCTGCTCTTCGAAGCGCTGGCGCTGGTCTACCGGGTCGTTAAGCTCGGTGTAGGCGTTCATAATCTCCTTGCCGTTGCAGATAGCCTCGAAGCGCTCCACTAGCTCCGGATTGTCGCGGTGGCGCTTGGTGAGGGGCGACATCTCCACGGGGTAGTCGGTGATGAAGGTAGGCTGGATGAGGTGCGGCTCGCAGGTTTCGCCGAAGATTTCGTCGATCAGCTTACCCTTGCCCATACTATCGTCGACGGGGACGTGTAGTTGCTGCGCTGCTGCGCGCAACTCCGGTTCCTCCATCGCGCTAATATCAACATCAGTGAAGTGTCGAATGGCCTCAAACATGGTGAAGCGCTTCCAGGGCCGCTTAAAGTCGATGACGTGATCGCCTACCGGAACCTGGGTGGTGCCGTGCAGGTCTAGGGCTACCTTTTCTACCATCGCCTCCATCAGCTCCATCATCCAGAAGTAGTCTTTATAGGCCACATAGATTTCTATCTGCGTGAACTCCGGATTGTGGAAGCGCGACATGCCCTCGTTGCGGAAGTCTTTGGCAAACTCATATACCCCGTCGAAGCCGCCTACGATCAATCGCTTCAGATACAGTTCGTTGGCGATACGCAGGTACAGGGTCATGTCGAGCGTATTGTGGTGCGTCTTGAAGGGACGCGCTGCCGCGCCGCCGTACAGCGGTTGCAGAATGGGAGTTTCTACTTCCAGATAGCCCTTGTCGTTCAAGAACTCGCGCATCGACTGCATTAGTTGGGAACGCTGCCGGAAGGTCTGGCGCACCGGCGGGTTCACGATCATATCCACGTAGCGCTGCCGGTAGCGCTGCTCGGGGTCGGTAAAGGCATCGTACACCTTGGTCTCGCCGGTAGCCTCGTCCTTTACCTCGCGGGGCAGCGGCAGGGGGCGCAGCGACTTGGCCAGCACGGTAAGCTCCTTTACGTGCACCGTGATTTCGCCGGTCTGGGTGGTAAACACGTGCCCCCGCACCCCGATGATATCGCCCATGTCGAGCAGCTTCTTAAATACTTCGTTGTAGAGTGATTTATCTTCGTCGGGGCAGATTTCATCGCGCGTGACGTAGACCTGAACGCGGCCGCTGCTGTCCTGTAGCTCGGCAAACGAGGCTTTGCCCATAATGCGGCGGCGCATCAACCGCCCGGCCAGGCGTACGTCCTGAAAATCATCCGGGCGCTCCCCGTAGTGTTGGTTAATCTCTTCGGCGGTGGTGGTTACCTCGTAGGCAGCCGGGGGGTAAGGGTCAATACCTCGGTCTAAAAGGGCCTTCCGTTCTTCTCTCCGTCGTAGTTCTTGTTCGCTTAGCATGTACCATCAAATTTTTAGGGCTCAAGAGAGTTACCCCCTAAACCGCAGTGCGGTAGAATTTTCTCGTTCCACCGTACGTTACTCATCCGCATCGTTTCGCCGCAATAATACGGATTGTTGGCCGCATGCTTATCAGAAGCCACTAATTTTCGCTAACATTGCACCCTAAAATCATTCGTATGCGCCATTTATTTGGGCGGACATCCCCGCTCTCTCGGTCACCAGGGCAAATTGCCGGATGGGCCCTGCTTTTCCTTGCTGTTGCCTGTTCTACCTCAAAGAAGGCGGCCGACCAAGGTCAATCTTTTCAGCCGCAGGAGTCCGTTCTGTTCACGGTGTCCAACGACTCGGTGTACGCCGACGAGTTTATGTACGTCTACCAAAAAAATCAGGCCGATTCGGTGGCCCGCCTGAGCGAAGCCGCCCAGGAGGAGGCCGTGCGCGACTACCTAAAGCTGTACGTCAACTTCAAGCTCAAGGTGAAGGCGGCCGAGGCAGCGCAGCTAGATCAGAAAGAAACCTTCAAAAAGGAACTGGCGCAGTACCAGCAACAACTTGCCAAGCCCTATCTGGTAGAAAATCGGGTAACCGAACAACTTATCGAGGAAGCTTACGAGCGCTCGAAGCAGGAGGTAAAGGCCTCGCACATTCTGATCACGGTAGGCGAAGATGCCTCACCGGCCGATACCCTAGCAGCCTACCAGAAGGCAGATAGCCTGCGGCGACTCGCTCTGGATAGTGCTTCTTTCGCGATGCTGGCCGAGCAGCACTCCGACGACCCTTCGGCGGCAACCAACGGAGGCGATCTGGGGTACTTCACCGCGCTCCAGATGGTGTACCCCTTCGAGAACGCCGCCTACCAAACCGAAGTGGGTAGTATCTCATCGCCGATCCGCACCCGCTTCGGTTATCACATTATCAAGGTGCACGACAAACGCCCCTCGAAGGGCAAGGTGAAGGTCGCCCACATCATGATCCGCGAGGGCGAAAACGCCCAGGACTCCAGTGCCCAACAAAAGGCCCAGCAGATCTACGAGCAGTTGCAGCAGGGCGGCGACTGGAACGAACTGGCCGAGCGTTTCTCGGACGATGTGACCACCCGTTCATCGGGCGGCGAGCTGCCGTTCTTCGGCACCGGCAACATGATTGAGAGCTTCGAAGATGCTGCCTTCGCGCTTAAAAATCCAGGCGATATCTCGGCGCCGGTTAAAACCCGCTTCGGCTGGCACGTGATCAAACTCCTCGAGCGGCAGGGCCTGGAGCCGCTCAGCGAATTACGTCCGTCGCTCGAGCGCCGCATCGACCGCAGCGTGCGCTCGGAGGTGATGCAGAGCGAGATGGTGGACTTGCTCAAGGAAGAAAATGGTTTTCAGGAAGACTCAGCAGCCGTCCGGACGGCCATTGAGCGGGTGCAACAAACCCTAGACTCCACGGCCACCGAGGTGCTGTTCACTATGCAGGATACTACCCTGAAAACGGGCGATTTCTTTGCGTTTGCGCAGCAGCAGTACCCGGGTACCGAGATCGACAGTGCCGTGGCCCGGCAGGCCTACCGCGACTTTGAGGCCCAGAGTATCCTTACCTACGAAGAGCGCCACCTGCTAGACAAGTACGAAGACTACCGCCGCATCCTTCAGGAATACCGCGATGGCATTCTGCTGTTCGATATTATGGAGAACAAGGTGTGGTCGAAGGCGATGGAAGACAGCGTCGGGCTACGTAGCTACTTCGCCCAGCACCGCGACGACTACCGGTGGGCCGAGCGCGTTCGGGTAACGCTGGTGGATGCCGAGAGCGAGAAAGTGCTGAACGAGGTGAAGCAGGAGCTATCAGGCCAAGACCAGCCTTTGTCGGAAGAAGCACGCGCGAAGCTGGAGAAAAATTACACCGAAGACTCACCGCTGGCCCTTCAGGTTCGGCAAGAAACCTACGAGCGGGGGCAGCCCCGTACCGCGGCCGAAGCGGTGATCGACCAGATAGACTGGTCGCCGGGAGCCTACACCGTAGAGAACAACGGACGGTTTTACTACATTCAGGTGCATGAAGTATTGCCCCCCCAATTGAAAGAATTAGACGAGATAAAGGGCATTGTAATTGCTGATTACCAAAATTACCTGGACGAACGGTGGATCAGCACCCTGCGTCAGGAGTATCTGGTAGAAATTAACGACAATGTCTTACAGCAAGTCACCAACGCCCTTCAACTTTAGTAGCATCGTCCTACTTCTGGGAGGCCTCCTTCTTCTTGGCGCCTGCCACGAGCGGAGCTTACCCAACTTTTTGCGCTTCAAAAACCAAGAAGCCACCGAAGGGATTATCCGGCAGCCGGTGGCCCGGGTGTACGATAACTACCTTTACGAGCAAGATTTGGAAGGCTTGGTAGACGAAAGCAGCAGTGCCGAAGATAGCGCTAACCTGGTGGGCCGCTACATCGACACCTGGGTGAAGAAGCAACTGCTGCTCGCCGAGGCCGCCTCGCAGATGAACATCGACGAGGCCGAGATGGAACGGAAGATTCTGGACTACCGCTACGCGCTGATCGTGTACGAGTTTGAGAAAAACTACGTGAACCAGGAGGTGGACACCGAGGTCAGCGACCGTGATATTGAGCAGTATTACGATGAACACAAGGACAACTTTGAGCTGAAGCAGAACATTATCAAAGGTATTTTCGCCAAGGTGCCGCAGGAGGCTCCCCGCGTGGGGCGGCTGCGCAACCTGTTTCAGGGAGAGCTGGACGAAGAAGCGCGGGCGGAAATCCGATCTTACTGCCTGAGTTTCGCCAGTGCCTACTCGTTGGACGACTCTACCTGGTACAACTTCGAGGAGGTGATTGCTAACACTCCGCTGGTGAGTATCCCCAATAAAGTGCAGTTTTTACAAAAAAACGAGTATGTTGAAACCTCCGATGATATTTATGTGTACTTTGTCAAAGTTCAGGAATATAAAATTTCCGATCAGATTTCGCCGTTAGAGTTTGTGAAGGATGACATTGTTAAGATCATTACCAACCAACGTAAGGTGGCTCTGACGCAACAGCTGGAAGAGGACATCTACCGTGATGCCAAAAAGAATAACGAGTTTGAAATATTTCCCCCTACCTCCCGCAGTACGCCCATTCCTACCGACGTATCGGGCCAGTCGGCTAATCGTTAATTGGATGTTAAATATTAGGTATTGGGTATTAGGTATTAGAAAGTATCTAGTACCTAATACCCAATACCTAAGGCCACTGGTGGGAGTATTGATAATAACATCGTTTTCTTTGTCCATTAATGCTCAGCCCACGGCGGGCCAAACGGTGGATAAAATTGTGGCGAAGGTCGATAACTACATCGTTCTTAAGTCAGATCTGGAAGGTGCCCTTCAGGAAGCGCAGCGCAACAGCCCCGCCGGGGTTAACTACACCCGTTGCCAAATTCTGCAGCAGTTGGTCATCGAGAAGCTGCTACTTGCCAAGGCTGAAATCGACTCGGTGGTGGTAGAAGAGCCGCGCGTGGAGTCCGAACTAGCCCGCCGCCTGCAGTACATGACCAACGCCTACGGCCAGGAAAACATCGAAGAGCAGTTCGGCAAATCCATTGAGGAGATTGGCGAAGACCTGCGCGTCGACATCCGCGACCAGCTGGTGGTGCAGCAGATGCAGAGCACCATCACCCAGGATATTCAGGTAACACCCGCCGAGGTGCGCCGCTTCTTTGGTAACATTCCGCAAGATAGCCTGCCGTTCTATTCATCAGAGGTAACGGTGGGGCAAATTGTGAAGCTGCCCACCGTGAGCAAGGGGCAAAAAGAAGCCGCCCGTAAAAAGCTGCTCGGCATCCGCGAGCGCGTGGTAGCCGGTGAAGACTTCGGCAAGCTGGCCCGTGAGTTTTCTAATGATCCGGGCTCCGGCTCGCAGGGCGGCGAGCTTGGGTTTGTGGAGCGGGGGCAGTTTGTGCCGGAGTTTGAGGCAGCGGCGCTCAAGATGCAGCCCGGTGAGTTGTCGCAGCCGGTTGAGTCGCCCTTTGGCTTCCATATGATCCAACTTATTGAGCGCCGCGGCAACCGCTACAACAGCCGTCACATTCTGATCAAGCCCAACTCATCGGCTTTAGACATTGAGTACGCCCGCGAGTACTTAGACAGCCTGCGTACCCAAATCATAACCGACAGCATCCCCTTCGCCAAGGCCGCCAAAGAAGAGTCGGATGATAAAGAGACGGCGGGCAGCGGCGGGTTCTTTCTGAGCCCCGACGGTTCTAACCGGGTGTCTACCGAAAACATTGATCCGGCAATTTTCTTCACCATCGACACCATGCAGGTGGGAGCCATCACCCCGCCCCTCACCTACCGCATGAACAACGGTGAACCAGCCGTGCGCATCCTGTACCTCAAGTCGAAGTCGCGCCCCCACCAGGCCAACCTGCGCGACGACTACCAGAAGATTTACAACGCGGCCCTGCAAGAAAAGCGCACGCGCATTCTGGAAGGATGGTTCGGCGACGCCCGTAAGCAAGTTTACATCGACATTGACCCTGAGCACAGCGCCTGCGACGTAGCCAACAGCATCTAATCTCTCTTTCCTTACCTTACCCCGCCAACCCCTATGGACCAGCCGAATTCGGAAGTGGCAATTGCCGACAGTTTGTACGAAGACTACGTGAAGCTTCGCGATGAGATAGGGAAAGTGGTCATCGGTCAGGATGAGGTGGTTCGCTTACTACTGATCTCGATCTTTTGCCGGGGCCATAGCCTGCTGATTGGGGTGCCCGGCCTGGCCAAAACGCTGTTGATTCATACCCTGGCCTCGGCGGTGAACCTCGACTTTAGCCGCATTCAGTTTACGCCCGACCTGATGCCTTCTGACATTCTAGGGGCCGAAACCATCGACCGCGACCGTAACTTTAAGTTTATTAAGGGGCCCATCTTCGCCAACATCGTACTGGCCGATGAGATTAACCGAACGCCCCCCAAAACGCAGGCGGCGCTGCTGGAGGCTATGCAGGAGTACAAGGTAACCGTGGCGGGCGAAGACTACCAACTGGCCCAGCCCTTCTTTGTGCTGGCCACCCAAAATCCGATCGAGCAGGAAGGCACCTACCCGCTGCCTGAGGCGCAGCTCGACCGTTTTATGTTCGATATCCAACTCACGTACCCGTCGTACGAGTCGGAGGTAGATATTGTGAAGGCGACCACCAGCGACGTAAGCTACGAGGTGCAGAAGGTGCTCACCGGCGATCAGATTATTGAGTATCAGCACCTGGTGCGCCGGGTACCCATTGCCGACAATGTGGTGGAGTACGCCGTGGGCTTGGCCAACAAGACCCGTCCCGGTACGGCTAAGGCCGATCAGGTGGCTAATGATTTTTTGGAGTGGGGAGCTGGTCCGCGGGCGTCGCAGTACCTGGTGCTGGCCGCCAAGTGCCACGCCCTGCTCACCGGCAAGTACTCGCCTGATATCGAGGACGTACGGGCAGTAGCCCAACCCATCCTTCGCCATCGGGTGGTGCGCAACTTCAAAGCGGAAGCCGAGGGCTTGTCGGTAAGCGACCTGATTGAGCGGCTACTCTAATTGCTAGTTCTTCTCTGCGCTATCTATCAGAGAGCACCTTTTTCAAAAAAATTTCGCGTAAAGGCAACACTACCCGGAAATTAATCGTAATATTACGATGTAACGTGTTTTTTACTATGGGCGCTACTAAAACCATCGTCTTTACGGATCAGCAGAACCAGTTGGCCGACTACGCCAAGGCACTGGCCCACCCCGCTCGGGTGGCTATTCTGCAGTTTCTGATTCAGCGCAACGCCTGCGTGTGCGGCGACATTGTGGATGAGCTACCGCTCTCGCAGTCTACCGTATCGCAGCACCTTAAGGAACTGAAGCGAATTGGCGTGGTGCAGGGCACCATCGACGGCCCCCGGGTGTGCTACTGCATCGATCCGGCTGCCTGGCAACGAGTAAAGGCTACGATAAGCGAACTGTTTGCCTCCTTTGACCTAAAGAACTGCTGCTAAAAAAATTTACTATCGATAATCGTAATATTACGATTTTGTTTTCTATGTTTAACCAAATAATATTTCAATCATGAAAAATCCGGAAGAAATTAAGCGAGTAGTACAAGACAAGTACGCTGCCATCGCCCAGCGGGGCACCGCCCCCGACGGTAGCATTCCTGCCAATATTCTGTGCTGCGGCGAAGGCGATGGTTCGTTCGCCGAAGACTACACACAGGTAGCTGGCTACGCCTCGGAAGCCGACCTTGGCCTGGGCTGCGGACTACCCACTGAGTACGCGCACATCAAAGTCGGCGACACCGTTGTAGACCTGGGTTCCGGAGCCGGAAACGACTGCTTCGTGGCCCGCTCGGTGGTGGGCGACACCGGACAGGTGATCGGCGTGGACATGATTCCCGCCATGATCGACAAGGCTCGGCAGAACGCTCGCAAATTGGGCTTCGGCAACGTATCTTTTCGCTACGGCGAGATTGAGGACTTGCCCCTGGAAGACTGCCTGGCCGACGTGGTGGTGAGCAATTGCGTGCTCAACTTAGTGCCCGACAAAGCCCGCGCCTTTGCTGAAACCTACCGAATTCTAAAGCCCGGCGGGCACTTCAGTATCTCCGATGTGGTGGTGCGGGGCAACTTGCCGGATGCCTTGCGCGCCAGTGCCGAACTGTACGCCGGGTGCGTCTCGGGCGCTTTCCCTCAGCAAGAGTATCTCCAGACCATCCAACAAGCTGGTTTTCAGAACGTACGAATTCAGAAAGAGCACACCATCACACTGTCTGATGAATTGCTACGAGAACACCTTTCGGAAGAGGAAGTCGCCTTATTCAAAACCAGTGATTTAGGAATCTTCAGCATCACCGTGTACGCCGAAAAGACGAAGGGCTGCTGCTAATCTGTTTTGTGCAACCAAGGCGCTAACTATCCGGTAATATATGGTTAGCACTAGTTGGACTCTATGAAAAGTTAATGAATCCAGATATAAGACTAACTCAATTGCTCACTGGACTATCGATGTTTTACGATAGAAACGAAATTTATAATATCACCATATCGGAAACTGAAATAGAAATTAAATCAAAAGCAAATACTATATCAAGCCTTATAAGCTATAGCATTTTTATTTTAATGACTTTTCTGCCGCCTCTTTTATTATTGATCTATGAAGAGAGCAAATGGATAGAAATCATCGCTTTGATTTGGGTTGCTATATTTAGTTATCAATTCATCCAAATCATTAGATTTGAAAACAAAGTAAAGATTAAATTTTGCGATAAATTCATTTTCATAGAAAATGAGGATCCTATAGGCAAACTCTTTATTAAAGTAAAAAGAACTGATTTTAATCAAATAAGAGAACTTGTAACAAAAGGACATAGGGGGCGGTATGGCAACGAGCACACTGGACTTATTATGATTTTAAATAGTGATGAAAAGCAAATAATAACATCCTTTCAGAATGAATTTATAGCAAAAAAGACAAAGAACGTTCTGACTGAAATTGTAAAACTGATGAATAAAATCAAAGAGCCTAGCCAAACGAAGCCGTCAGCCTGACAAATTGAGCTTGAACGTTCACTGCTCCAAACATTAGGATTAATGTTTTAGGACAAATGCTCACAAGTCAGCCGTTGTCTAGCGTTACCCGTTCTGCTCGGCGTAAAAACTGTCCCTACGTATGGTAGTTCGCATCGGGAGCGGTATTATTGCCGTTCACTTCCCACTTTTTCTACCTTGCGTTCCTCCCGCTCGTTTACGCTTATCGGACTTGTTCAAATTCTTAGCCTGGACGTGGTACTGGGGGCGGGGGTGAGTACCGTCTTTGTGGCTAAATTCTTGGTAGCCCCGATTCCCTACGTATCGCTGCTGGCGCTGTGCACGTGCGTGTGGCTGATCTACACCGCCGACCACCTGGTCGATGCTTACGCATTGGGATACAAGGTAGCCCACACCGCCCGCCACCGTTACCACCAGACGCGCTTCAAGACACTAGCGCTCGCCTGGGGGCTGGTGGCGTTGTTTGGCATCGGCCTCTTGTTTTACCTGCCGGTCAACCTCATCTGGTACGGCTCACTGCTGGCGGCTGCGGTGGTACTCTACGCCCTGCTCATCAAGTACACCGCGCTACGGACGTGGCTGCCCAAGGAGCTGGCTACCGCGCTGTTCTACACCACGGGAATATTTCTGCCCACCATGGCTACCCACGGGGCTTCGCTACCGTGGAGCGCCAGCGTCTTGTTCTTGCAGTACTTCTTGCTGGCGCTGGCCAATCTA
This sequence comes from Tunicatimonas sp., assembly GCA_049650865.1. Classification (GTDB taxonomy): domain Bacteria; phylum Bacteroidota; class Bacteroidia; order Cytophagales; family Cyclobacteriaceae; genus Tunicatimonas. Next base: position 14,308 of record JBASAY010000100.1, on the reverse strand, counting down.
CTGCTTTTCTCGTGGTTCGAAACCGATACCGACCGACAGGACGGGTACCCCTCCTTTGCGCTGAGCGTGGGTCGGCCGCAGGTCCGGCGGCTTATCTACGGGTGTCTAGCCGCCGTTAGCGTCTCCTCAATAGTATTTCTGGCAGTAGTGGCTACCTCGCGCGCTACCGGGGCGGGGCAGGCTACCGTGCTGGTGATGGCGCTGGTGCTGCTTGCCCTAGTGCGGTGGCCGACCTACTTCCGGCAGCACGAGCGCTATCGGCTGCTGGGCGACGGCATTTTTGTGCTGCCGGTTGTTTCATTGCTGCTGCTATGAGCTTTGATTGGATAGCTCCCTACTACGACTGGCTAACCCGGCTGGTGTTCGGCCGTAGCATCAGGCGGGCGCAGCGCCACTTTCTGGGTCAGATTCCGCCCGGGGCGCGGGTGCTGGTGGTGGGCGGTGGCACCGGGTGGCTGCTGGTCGATCTGCTGAAGCGCCCCGCGGTGACCCACGTTACCTACCTGGAAGCATCGGCGGTCATGCTGAGGTTGGCGCAGCAGAAAGTTCAATGCCTTCCCACTCCGCCGAGTGCTACCGTCCACTGGGTACACGGCAACGAGCGATCACTGCCGCCAAGCGGCCGCTACGACGTACTGATCACCAACTTTGTGCTGGATATGTACACCGGCGCAGCGCTTGATCTACTTATGCAACGGCTGCTAGGTCACCTGCACCCTACGGGCTACTGGTTGTTTACCGATTTCGAACTCTCGAAGCGAAAGCAGCACCGCGGGTGGCAACGGGTGATGACGGGGGGGATGTACGCCTTCTTTCGGGTTACGGCGGGCATCGCCCGACAACCCCTGCCCCCTTATCACCGGCATTTCACTGCCCTCGGACTACACCGGGTGAAAGAGAAAAGGTTTTACGGAGACTTTATCGTGAGTCGAGTGTATCGTCAGGGTGGAAGTGGTAACTCACCAATTATTTGAACTCAATGTTCTTGTAAATGCGGGCAAGCGGTATTTCCCCAGCTACGGACGACAGACGAGCGACGCCTTCCCGCCCTACCACATCATTATCTTCCCAGTGGTTGGTAGCGTTGCGAAAGAAGGTAGTTATACGAGGCTGATCTTGTTCTACTAATACGTACTCTCGGAGCGAAGGAAGCGTACGATACATCGTAAATTTGTTATCCTTGTCGTGTTTTTTGGTTGAAGGAGATAGCACTTCTATCACGAGCAAGGGATTAGTGATCGTATCCTTACGTTTCTTAAAATGCATCGGCGGCTGACTAACTACCATTACATCAGGATATACAAACCTGTTGTACACCGGTATCTGAACTTTCACATCGCTATTGTAAACTTCAAAAGGTTGGTCTTCGAGTAGATTACATAGTGCAGTGATTAGCTTTACTGCAATACTACTGTGGGTAGTGGTTCCTCCGGACATAGCAACGATCTTTCCGTCATGGTATTCTAACTTGGTCTCCGAGTCCTGATCAAGCGAAAAGTACTCAGTCACGGTATAAGCTTTCTCCTTCTCAAGCGTTTCAGTTATCATAATTTTGCTCATTGAGTACTTACTAAAGTAGGCAGCGCATCAGTAAGAAGCAAGTCAGAGCTTGCTTACTAATTCGCTTCGCAAATTTCTGGACCGCGCCACGACGGCCGCGCCACGGCGGCCGCGTCCCTTTAGATTTGCAATACAGAGTTAGGACTGGAAAAGTACTACTTTTGAAAAGAGCCGAGGTGAACTACCGCCGCGCCGCGGTGGATGACGTTTAAAAGTTAAACGCGATTGCCCTACCTTGCTACTGACTACCCGCCCCGGCCCGCGCCATGCCATCGGTCCAGATACTTTTTAGCGGATAGATGTCCAATGAGCGCAGCGTAACGGGGCCGCCGATGGCGTACACCTCCACGCCGTTCTGGCCTTGGTCGGGAAAGATGCGGTTGGTCATCGATAGGTAGCCGTCGTTGCCGAACACCTCTACCGACGAGTGGTCCACGAAGAGGCGCAGTCGCACGATGCCGTCGTCGCTGGGCATTAACCCAATGGTGCGGGCGGCGAAGTTATCGCTAAAGGTAGTGTCGCCCGACTGGGTGCGGTCCACGAAGAGTGACTGCGAGGCCACATCGTAGCCAATTACGGTTTCTTGACCCTGACCTTCAAACACTTTGATACCAAACTCCGAAGCCAGTTGCTCGGCCTCGGCCGGGGTTTCGATGGCTTGGTACACAAATTCCGCAATAATTTCTAACTGGCTGCCCCGTACATTTTCTACCGACAAAAAGTCGTCTCCTTCGTTAACCTGCTGGTCTTCATAGTGCTGGGCGGTTTCGCGCAGTACGTTCTGTTCTTTCACCGGCTGCTGCACCAGGCGTACCCCTTCGGGAAACTGCCGCAGGTGCAGGCTGCGCACCAGCGATTGCGAACTACGCCAGCCCGAGGTAGGAATCTTCTGTCCGTAGGCCCAGTTGTTGAGCCAGCCGATCATCAGGCGGCGGTCGTCGGGCACGTTGTTCCAGGAAACGGCCGCGTAGTAGTCTAGCCCTTCGTCTACCCGCAAAACCAGGTCGTCGGTGTTGGAGTTGGTGAAGGTGGTGCCGTCGAAGTCGCCCACAAAGTACTGCATGGTGGGACCCATATCGCTTCGGTTGTGCGACACGATCAGCACCCACTGGCTGCCCTCGCCGTTCTCGACCGGCAGCTCGAACAGGTCGGGGCACTCCCAGATACCGTCGACGAAACCGGCGGGGCCGAACTCGCTCAGGCGCGTCCAGTCTTTGAGGTTGGGCGACTCGTAGAAGCGGATTTTCTGCTCCTGCGGAATGGCCAGCGCCATCAGCCACGCCTGCTTCGGCTCGTGCCAGAACACCTTGGGGTCGCGGAAGTCCTTCATCCCCTCGTCGAGCACTGGGTTGCCCTCGTACTGCGTCCAGGTTTCGCCCTCATCGTTGCTGTAGGCCAGCGCCTGGGTTTGCAGGTCGGGCAGGTGAGCGGTGTAGACAGCCACCAGGCAGCCGTCGTCCGAGTCGCACAAGCCGCTGGTGTTGTTCTTGTCTACCACGGCGCTGCCCGAGAAGATCATCTTCTCACCGTCCATGGGGATGGCCAGCGGACGGCGGTTCCAGTGCACCAGGTCTTCGGTGGTGGCGTGGCCCCAGCTCATGTTGCCCCAGGTGGTGCCCGCCGGATTGTACTGGTAGAACAGGTGGTAGGTTCCGTTGTGGTAGACCAGTCCGTTGGGGTCGTTCATCCAGTTTTCTTCGGGCGAAAAGTGGTAGGCCAGCCGGTAGGGCTCGGCAGCAACAGTGATTGAGTCGGTGGGGGCTTGGGCCGATTCGGTTTCGGTGAGGGTGGTGCAGGCGGCGCTCAGTAAGCTACCGACCAGCAGGGCGCAGAAGAGTCTCATAGGGCGTTGCGGTTTGTCCGCGAAGGTATTAATTATCGGTGCAAACGCTCGGGTAGATTAAGCTTTTTCGTAAAAATCCACCGTAGCGTAAGGCTACCTTTCAGAATACTGCCCCTTTAGCTATGCTGCTGGTAGGCCGCCACAATTTTCTCTAGAAACTCTGGTTGATCCATCTCCCAGTAGCGCTGCGAAAAGATTTCTACCTCGTTAAACCCCTCAAAACCAGCACTTTCTACCCATCCGCGAATCTCCGGCACGTTGATACAGCCCTCGCCCATCAGCCCCCGGTCGAGCAGCATATCTTCCGTAGGCGATTTCCAGTCGCAGATATGGAAGGCCGCCAGATTATCGTTGCGCCCGCAGCGCATAATCTCCGACTCCAGGGTAGGGTCCCACCACAGGTGGTACACGTCTACCGCGATGCCCACCCAGGGCGAGTCAATCAGCTCGGCCATATCGTTGGCCTGGCCCAGGGTGTTCACCGCCGAGCGGGTATCGGCGTACATCGGGTGCAGAGGCTCAATGGCCAGCATCACCTTGTTGGCTTCGGCGTGGGGCAGCACCGCCTCGATGCCCTCGCGAATCTGCTGGCGCGACACCGTCAGTGGCTGGTCGGGGTCGGCTCCGCACACCAGCACCACCAGCGGCGCGCCCAAGGCTGCCGCCTCGTCTACCGCGGCCTTGTTATCGTCAATCGCCGACTGCCGCTTCAATGCAGAGGTAGACGGGAAGAATCCGCCCCGGCACAGCGAAACCACCGACAGGCCGTGCTCCCTAAGCATCTCACCCGACTGGGCGACGTTCCGTCCCTCTAGCGCGTCGCGCCAAACGGTGATGCCACTCACGCCCGCTTGGGCGTAGTGGTCGGCGGCTTCTTCAAGGCTCCAGGGCTTGGTGGTAATGGTATGGACGCAAAGGCGGGATAAGTCGTTCATAGTTACATTGAAGTATGAGGTACTTTATTCTAGTTCCTCGATGGGGGTGTTTACTTTTGTTGGAGATCAGAATAGCGTCACTGCTGTGTCATCCAGAAAGAACTTCTTTCCTCGAAAGTAGCAATTAGGCAAGTTGTAACAAGGCCCTTCCAGCGTGACAACTGGATTAAACACGACATTTACTATTTTGCGGTTGGCCAGTCATACCTTAACCGTTTATCTGTACACTTGCCGCTAGTCCCCCTTCCAAACCGTACAGGTTGGTGAATCCGTACCGGTGCTCCAGCGTGCGGATGACCCGCCGACTGCGTACTCCGCGCTGGCAATATACGACCACCGGCCGGTTGGTAGCAATTTTAGCTATTAACTGTTCAATTTTGTTTGCTGGTATCAATATACCTCCCAGGTTGGCCGCTGTGTGCTCGTGCGGCTCGCGCACGTCGACCAGTTGAAAGTCGCGTTGCGCTTGCTGCCACTGCCTTAGCTCGACTACGCTGATTTCTCGGACGTTATCAGAAGGTTTATCCGAGTCTTTCCCTCCACAAAACTGTTCGTAATCAATCAAAGTGGTTTGGGTGGGGTGGTAGCCGGTTAGGGGGTTGTCGGGATTCTTACAAAAAGTAAGTGTGTGGGTTTCCATCGATAGCGCATCGAGTAGCAATAGGCGCCCCGCCAGTGGCTCGCCCAGCCCCGTGACTACTTTGATCACTTCGTTGGCCTGCATGCTGCCCACCATCCCCGGCAGCACGCCCAGCACCCCGCCCGCCGCGCAACTGGGCACCGTGCCGGGCAACGGCGGCTGCGGAAACAGGTCGCGGTAGTTCGGGCTGCGTTCGCCCCGCGCGTTCGGATAATTAAACACCGCCACTTGCCCCTCAAAGCGAAAGATCGCCGCGTACACGTTTACCTTGTCCAACAGCACACAGGCGTCGTTCACCAGGTAGCGCGTCGCGAAGTTGTCCGAGCCGTCGGCAACGATGTCGTAATCCCGAATAACGTCCAGCGCGTTGCTGGCGGATAGTTTTAGGTTGTGCACCCGCAGGTGAACGTGGGGATTCTGGCGGCGCAGTCGCTCGGCGGCCACTTCCGTCTTCAGTCGTCCCACATCGTCTTCCGTGAAAAGTATCTGCCGGTGCAGGTTGCTCCGGTCTACCACGTCAAAGTCTACCAGCCCTACCGTGCCCACGCCAGCGGCCACGAGGTACGATAGCAGCGGGGCACCCAGTCCTCCGACGCCTACCACCAGCACCCGGGCTTCTTTTAGCTTCTGCTGCGCCGCCACTCCGAAGCCGGGCAGTGCCAGATGCCGTTGGTAACGGACCCGTTCTGCGGCAGACAAAGAACCATCGGGGGTCACGGGGTGGCGACCGAAGTAACGTCCAACCGCTTCAGCACCCGTTCGGCTACTGTCTGGCCAATCGACAGCGAGGAGGTGGCCGCCGGAGAGGGAGCGTTGCACACGTTCACCGCCACTTCGTTCTCGATGATCAGAAAGTCGTCGAGCAGTCCACCGTGGCGGTCGCAGGCCTGGGCCCGCACGCCCGCTTCACCCGGCAGCAGGTCGGCTTCGGTGATGGCCGGAATGAGCTTTTGCAGGGCTTCGGTAAAGGCAGCCTTGGAGAAAGAGCGGTACATTTCGCCCAGGCCGGTTTGCCAGTACTTGGCGGCCACCCGCTGAAACCCAGGCCAGCGCAGGGTTTCGCTCAGCTCGCCCGGATGCACGTCGGACTTGCGGTAGCCCTCGCGTCGAAAGGCCAGCACCGCGTTGGGACCAGCCTCTACCCCACCCCCGATCATGCGGGTAAAGTGTACTCCCAGAAACGGGAAGCTGGGGTCGGGCACCGGGTAGATTAGCCCCTTTACCAGATGCTCTTTCTCGGGCCTCAGCTCGTAGTACTCTCCCCGAAACGGGATGATCTTAAGGTTTACCGGCGCGGCCTGGGTCATCTGGGCAATTTTATCGGAATAAAGTCCGGCGCAGTTCACCACCAGGCGGGTCGAGTAGCTTCTCTGATTGGTTACTACCGTGCAACCCCGGTGGTGGGTCTGGATACCGGTGACCTTTTCGCCTAGAAATATATCGCCCTCTTGCTCGCGCAGCAGGTCGGCGTAGCGCTGGGCCACGGCTACGTAATCAATAATTCCGGTCTGGGGCACAAAGATTGCTTCCAAGCCATTTACGTGCGGTTCGTGCTCGCGCAACTGCGCCCGGTTGAGCCGCCGTAGTCCTTCCAGGCCGTTTTCTTTACCGCGTTGCTGAATGTTGTTGAGGGCGGGTAGCTCTTCGGGACGGGTGGCCACGATCACCTTGCCGCACAAGTCGTAGGCGATGCCCTGCTCGTCGCAGAAGTCTAGCAGCAGGCGGTAGCCCCGGATGCAGTTTGTTGCCTTTAGGCTACCCGGTTTGTAGTACACTCCCGAGTGAATCACCCCACTGTTGTGCCCGGTTTGATGGGCCGACAGGCGCGATTCTTTCTCCAGTAAAGCCAATTTAAGCTGGGGACGCTGCGCCTTGATGCGCAGGGCGGTGGCCAGGCCCACAATGCCTCCGCCGATTACGATGATATCGTACTTCATACCGCAAACTAAGCAAAAAAGCCGCGATGCGTCACGGCCTTTGGTGATGAATTCTTATTCTTCCGGTTTGAAATCGAGTGAGATCGAGTTCATGCAGTAGCGCTGCCCGGTGGGGGCGGGTCCATCGTCGAACACGTGGCCCAGGTGACTCTCGCAGCGGCTGCACAACACCTCGGTGCGCACCATGCCGTGGGCGGTGTCGCGCTCTTCCTCCACCCGGTCTTCGGCCAGGGGTGCGTAAAAGCTCGGCCACCCGCTGCCCGAATCGTACTTCGCTTCCGCGTCGAATAGCTCTTGCCCGCAGGCGGCGCAGGCGTACACGCCGTGGTCTTTGGTATCGTAGTATTTACCGGTAAAAGCCCGCTCGGTGCCCTTCTCGCGCAGCACGCGGTACTGCTCGGGCGTAAGCGCTTGTTGCCATTCTTGATCAGATTTTTTTACTTTAACGCTCATATTAACTTAACTATAGGGGTTGTGAATACTAATTATGATCACCAAAAGAACAAAAGTAAGCAGCAATTAATTTACTTAGCAGACAAAACCCCTTTCGAGAAGTGAGCACCAACTTTTCCCGGGCTAATCTCGTTGGTGGGTTGTGCGCACTCCGCACCTCACCCCTCTTGGCTTCGCTGAGCAACCCGACGGCCTCTAACCTAATTTTATGAAAGAAAACGTAGACTATCTCAAGAGTCTTGGTAGTGATGTTCCGGCGGGACTGGTGGTATTTTTGGTGGCGCTTCCGCTGTGTTTGGGCATTGCCCTGGCCTCGGGCGCTCCGCTCATGTCGGGCTTGGTAACGGGGATCATGGGCGGACTGGTGGCAGGCCTGGCCAGTGGGTCGCACCTGGCGGTGAGCGGACCGGCCGCCGGACTTACCGTCATTGTGCTCGATGGCATTGAGGACATGGGCAGCTTCGAGGCCTTTCTGGTGGCCGTGGTGCTGGCCGGAGTCATTCAGCTGGTGCTGGGCTTTCTGCGGGCCGGAATCATCGGACACTACTTTCCGTCGTCAGTGATTCAGGGCATGCTGGCCGCCATTGGGCTGATCCTGATTCTGAAGCAGATTCCGCACTTTTTGGGCGTAGATCAGGATTTCTTCGGCGACTACTCGTTCTTTCAGCGCGACGGGCTCAACACCTTCTCGGAGATTGGCTACGCGCTCGATCACATTGGAGAGGGATCACTGATTATCGGGGCCATCTCGCTGGGGCTGATTATTCTGTGGATTCAACCCTTTATGAGTCGAATTAAGCTGGTGGCTGCTATTCCGAGTGCGCTGCTGGTGGTGATCGTGGGCATCGTGCTTAACCTGGTGTTCGAGAACTTCGTGCCCGCCCTGGCCATTGCCCCGGAACATTTGGTGCAGATTCCGAGCATTCAGAACTGGAGCGACGTGCAGCAGGAACTGAGCTTCCCGGACTTTGCCGCCGCCTTTGATGGTTCTACGATCCGCCTCACTATACGCATCGCGTTCACCGTTGCCATTATTGCTAGTCTGGAAACCCTACTCTGCATCGAGGCCACCGATAAGATGGACCCGCACAAGCGCAAAACCCCCTACAGCCGCGAACTGAAGGCACAGGGACTGAGCAACCTGCTGGCCGGACTCATCGGCGGTATCCCAATGACAGCGGTGATTGTGCGCAGCACGGCCAACCTGGACGCCGGAGCCCGCACTAAGATGGCAGCTTTTTATCATGGTCTCTTCCTGCTGGCCTCGCTGCTGCTCATTCCGCGGGTGCTCAACCTCATTCCGCTGTCGGCGCTGGCGGCCATCCTGCTCTACATCGGCTATAAGCTTACCAAGCCGGTAATCTACAAAAAGCAGTGGAGGCTGGGGGCCAATCAGTTTATCCCGTTCATCGTTACCATCGTGGCGATCTTGTTCACCGACCTGCTCATTGGTATCTGCATTGGCATGGCGGTGGGGGTGTACTTTATTCTGCGGGCCAACTACGAAGCTCCCTTCTCGTTCAACACCAGCAACGACGGGCAGCGCACCCACTACGAGATTCACCTCAGCGAGCATGTGTCGTTTTTGAACAAGGCCAGCCTGGCGTCCACCCTAGATAGCATTCCGGCCCACTCGGTGGTAGATATTCACGGCGACAATACGCGCCACATCGACTACGACGTGCTAGAGGTGATTGCCGACTTCCGGCAGCACGCCGAAGAGCACGATATTCTGCTATCTTTCAAGAACCTGCGCGTTGAGAAGGAGTTAGACCGCGTGGTGGGCTAGCAAACAAAGCAGCGCCGCTTCGGGTTAGTAGCGTAATTTTAGCAATCAATTTTTCATCTATCCAATCCATGAAAGTACCCAGAGTGTTAGCCAAGTACGTAGACGTCGTCAACCATCCGGGAGTGTACATCAAAGCTGAGATCGACAAGGTGACCAGCGAAGTGAAGGCCAAGGTGCAGGCGCTACTGCCCAAGATTGTTTTGTCGGTGCTAGCCGGAGTGTTCGGGCTGTTTCTGCTCATCTTTGCCAGTGTCACCCTCGCCCTATTTCTTAATGACGTGCTTGACAGTCCGTTCTACGGTTTTCTGATCGTCACCGGACTGTACCTTTTGGTCGTCATCTTTTTGGTGATCGCACTGGGAAGCGAGTCGATGCAGCGTAGTATGTTCGGCGTGCCCAAGGAGGGCAGCGGAGCGTCGTCGCGCCGCCTGGTAGCTCCCGAAAAGGTAGACCCGACGGCCTACCGGATGGGGCAGGAGCAACTGCATAACGAGGTTCAAGGCCGCCCTACTTCTAAGTCGGCCAGTCCGGCCACTGCTCCAGTGGCCACCCCGACCGAAAGAAACAATCCTGCCACCGCACCGGTGGCGCCCGCTGCCCGGGCCAGCACTGCGACGGGGCCAATTACCCCCGCTACCCCGGTGGCCCCTCCGCCGTCAAAGCCGCACGCCTAGCCCGAGCTCAACCAGTTCGGCCCGTCCGCCGTGCACCTTCAGGGTGAAGTTGCCCAGCAGGTGCCGGGTAAGCGCGTAGCGCACCCCGAAGCGCTGGTACACGGGCAGATACAGATTCCGGAACGGACGGTATACGTACACCCCTACCTGCGTGAGCAGCGACAAGCGCTGATAAAACAGTTCGTGTCCGGCCACCAATGCCACCCGCCGGTGGTCCGGCCGGTCGTGCGCCACCCGCTGCCGGATGTAGTTTCGGGTGGCCTGGTCCAGAAACACGTCTACCCCCCCGGTAAGTCCGCTAATAGCACTCAGCCGTAGCGTGGTGTAAGCATGCAGGTTCACAAAGTTATACAGCGGCCCTTCGGTGGTGAGGGTTTTCATTCCGGTGCTCACGCCCAGGTAATAGCTCAGGCGCTGGTATGGTTCGGGAGGCGACACCTCGGCGGCGGTGGCGTAGGCCGGAGCCTGCTCGCTCAGTCGCCGCGACACTCCCAGGTTAACCATCGGCATATTAACTCCTCGGTTAGGAATTGAGTAGGCAGCGTTGGAGTAGTGGATCAGCTTGGCCGATAAGTTGGCCCGCCAGTGCGAAGAAAGTACGTAGGAGTAGGTCAGCTGCGTACGCATGGTGAGGGTGACGGGCGTGCCCAGCAGAATGTTGCCCGTCTCGATAGGCGGGCGGTACGGGCGGGTATGGTAGCCCAGGCCCACGCCCAGCCCTAGGGTAAGCAGAGATCGTTGTCGACGCATCAGCGGCACATCCATATAGAGCGTCCCGCCGATGGATTGGCCCAGCACGGGGTTCAGGTAGTCGGTGTAGGTAAGCGAGAAGCCAATGTCAGGGCAGGCGTAGCGGTGTTCCCAGTAAGAGTAGCCGTATGTGTTTTTATTAATGAACAACTCGACGCCCACCGGGCGGGTCTGCGCAAACTGCGCCACGTTTTCGGAAGGAACCAGCAAAAAGCCCTGGTAGGCGTTTGCGCCTAGGGTGTAGGTGTGTTTAGATTCTTGCGCCGTTACTAGGGTCGCCGTACTGATGGTTAGCAGTAGCAGACGAAGAAGAGGCATAGACCAACGGGTGTACGAAAAAATGCGATTTTTCATCACTTCATCATTCGAGATTCTTCACTCGATATTCGATATTGCTTGAATTTGGAGCAAGAATAGTGAATTTCGAGGCATAAAAAGCGATAAAATACGGATACGCCGATCGTATACCAATCTCCTCGTCGAAGAGGAATGGCGGCGAGCTATCGTACGCCCTAGACCAGCGTAGCTCGGATACTCAGGGCGAAAATAACGGTTTGGGGGGTTATTGTAAAGAAACAGAGTGGGTAAGTGCCGACGATTCTTAGCGAGGGGAGCGCACAAAGTGGTAGCTCAGTCCGGTGTTCACCGTCCAGGCGGGCATCCCTAAGTACGAGAGCGTACTAGTGTGCAGGGCCGCTCGGCTCCACAGCGTAAACGGCCCCCGGCTCACTCCCACCGCCCCCGAAAGCTGCGCGTAATCAAAAAGATAATATCCCGATAGGCCGATAGTACCGGCGGCCTCTACGCTCCAGTACCGATTAATTTGAAAGCGAGGTATTAACGAACCCTGCACTGAGCCTACCCAAAGTGAGCCCATAGTAGGCGGGGCGGTGCTTCCGGCCGGGTAGTGGTTAAACCGGCCGTGGTACTCGCTGTACTCGGTAAACAGGTTGGCCCCCGTTTCCATCGTCAGGCTAAACCGGTCGTTTCCTAGCAGGTAGATGCGAAGGGCGCCGTACACGGCCCCACCGTAGTAGGGGTAAGGGTTAACGCCCGCCCGAATTTCGTCGGCTTCGTAGCGTCCGGCAAAGGTCAGTGCTCCGTACACGAGCGAAACCCGTTGAAAAAAGTCGTAGTACGGACCGGGGGAAGCGGGAGCGCTGTGCCCGTACACTCCCGCACTAAGGGCTTGGTTGCGCACCCCGCGGGGGTAGCGCGGGTAGATGAGCATATTGCCGACCGCGCCGTAGACGCCCCAGCTATTGTAGGCCACCGTATCCGGAAGGTGCACTGGGATAAGCGGCAACTCGCCCCCCAGGAAGTTAGGGTTGGAAGCCGTGCACCCGCTCAGCAGCAACAAAGCCAGGGCCGCTCGGCTCATCGTGATTAATCTTGTACCCATAGTACGCTATCGATTTGGAAGGCGGCAAGCCCTTGTTCGGCGGTGATGAAGACTTCGCCACCGTTAAACTCGTTTTCCGCAAAATGTGCGTCGGTAAGGGGTACCCCAAGCAGGGTGGTGTCGGGCAGCAAACGGTACGGAGTGATCCAGAAAAAGGAATCTGAGTTTAAAATTCCCAGATCGTTGTTTCTCAGCGAAACGGGAATACTAAAGTAGCCTGCCGACCGGTTGGTAGCTCGGTTGAAAAAGTCCACCGATAGCACATCTACCAGTACCGTATCGTACGGGTTGGGTTGCTCAATCCCCCCGATATTGGCTTCTAGGATGATACGAATGCTGTCGTTGCCGTAGGTGGCACGACTGCTGGGGGCGTACAATCCAATGGAGGATTGATCGAACCAGCCGCTCTCGCAGGTTGATGCAATGGGGACGAACCGCAGCGTATCATTCATTAGATTACGGCCGGGTCTTAAGCGCATCTGACCACCGGTGGCATTGCGGTAAGTTACCGTTTCATCAGTAAAGAATACGATCCGTTTGGTGGCGCTGGTAAGGTAGGCATCGCCAATGATCTCGTCAGGAGGGCACTCCCGGCAGGCGCTCAACAGGGCCACCAGCCCCCAGTATCCAATAAGTTTACCGAGCTGCTTCATAACAAAAGGCGCTTAAGTAACTACTCACCAAAACTTTCCCCTTCTCTCCTTCCCCCTCGGCGGGTACTACCCGTACGTCTGACTTAAAGAAGGCTCCGCGGTTGTCCCTCATGTCGGGAGACTGCAAGCGCCACAGGTGCTTGCCCGTGGCCACCTCCACGGCGTGCAGCAGTCCGTCGCCCCCGCCCACAAAGTATACCACCCCGTTGAGGTAAGACATCGGGCTGCTGGTACCCGACGACTTTACCCGCCAGAGTTGCCGCCCGGTACGGGGGTCTAGGGCGTAGAGGTAGGTATCCTCATTGTTGGCCAGTACCTTGTCTTCGGCAATGATGAAGCCCGAAAAGGTGAAGCCCTGGTCGAAGTTAACCGCCCACTGTTTCTCACCGGTGTACAGGTCTACGCAGACCAGGCTTTTGTCGGGCACCCGATAGAGCCGATCTTCGTAGATGATGGGGTTGCCACTGGCGTAGGAGCCAACGTTCAACGCTAGCGGTTGCCGCCGGTAGATATGTTCCCCCTTACTATAATTGTATAAACCGATGTAAGTGCTTGCCAAATAATCAGATATAGGTTCCGAATAGTCATAGGTTAGCATAATATCGCCGGAGGCATCCTTATGTGGTATAACCGAACCCACGAGACCGACCTCATTATTGACGCTCAAGTGATCCCCCGAAAACTCTGGGCGAATAAGTAGTTCTCGTGACTGAGTTAATACGTCGCCGACAAACACCGCGCCGTCAAAAGTACCCTGCTCGTTTAACAGAAATCCAGTTGCCAAAAAGTATTCATTCTCTAATCCCCCCATCCGGCTTGATCCGTAGTCTACCCGCCGTTTTTCTATGGTACTACCATCAGCTAAGTCTAGGTGATAGTACTGCTTGCCCTCTTGGAAGACAAAGTGATTTTCGTACTGGTGTTGGTGCCGGATGTCAAAGAAGCGCTGCTGGATGTTAAAGAAGTCATCGTAGTGCCAACGCACCTTTCCGTCGGCAATAGCGAGCATCGACAGGCGATTGCCGTTCTCTCCTTCCCCCTGGCTAGCAAACAGGATATGGTCTTCGTACTGAATCGTAGGGCTTAGCGTCCCCCCAATTAGTCGTCCGTCGTCACTAAGCGAAGTACGCCACTGGTAGGGCATGCTGGTAAGGGCCCCCTCCGCATCACGGCGTACGGGAAGCTCATCCTGCCTTTCGCAGGATGAACTGATCAATAAAACTGCCCAGAAAAGAACGATAGCTCTTCTCATCTTTTTTTCCTAACCGTAAAAAGGTAGCGCATCACCTTGTCCGAGACCTACGAAAGGTAAACAGCTTACCAGAAACCTCCTAGCGTTTTGTCCTATGATGAGGGGCGTTGGGTAACATGATGAAAATTAAAATAAACCTATTTTTGATATGATCAACCTACGTTTTCGGTAGATTGTAGGTCAGAAAAGAGGCTATAAGGGCAAAACGGGTGAACAGCGAGAGCCATTGGTAACATCTTGAGAGCGAAAAAATTTAGCATTCCTACTCTAAACAGTTCTGTTTAACCTTTTTTGGGTGGTGATTCAGAAAGTATGATAGTTCAAACGAATCCAAAATTGATATAAAAGAAAGCGAGCTCAAAAGCGATAACATGATTTTCCATCTTCTTGGAAAAATTACACGACCGACGAAATGCTCTT
>JBASAY010000099.1:0-3177 GCA_049650865.1 Tunicatimonas sp. | reverse complement strand
AACGAGAGATTTTGAGCGAGATTTTTGGCTAGTCAAGACGCTTGAGGCGGGCGATGCGAGGGCATCGGCCAACGAAAGCAACGCAGAATAGCCGGAAAGTGCGCCAAAATCACCGTTCAAATTTATATGTCAACACGCCCTAACGAACAGAAAGGTCGGTCTTGCTCTATCAGTTGGTATAACCCCGACCGCTACTTCTGTAAGGTAGAAGTCAAATGGCTTTGCGTGGGGATGAACCTTGCAAATCCGGCACGCAATTCCGAATTTGCAAGGTTACGCTTGGTTTCGGTGGTGCTCAGCGAACAGGTGCTGAATCTTCTCGCGACTGCGGGCCAAGCGCATCTTCACCGTGCTTTCGCTCACGCCCAGGCTGTGCTGAATCTCCTTGATGGTCCACCCTTGGTAGTATTTCAGTAGCAGCACCAGTTTGCCCTGCCCGCTTATCTTCTCCATCAACGCTTCCAGTAGCTCGACGGTAGGAGCGATGTCTTCTTCGGCTTCCATTTCTTCCTGCAGCGAGTCAGAAATTTTGAGGGATAGCTCCTGGTGCAGCTGTTGCTTGTTCTGCCGGAGGTGATCAATGCACCGGTTTTTCACGATGGTGAACAGCCAGGGGCGAAACGGTTGGGTGTTGTCGTACTGGGGCAATTTGGTGATTACCCTGATCCACACTTCCTGCGACACGTCTTGCGCCTCCTCTTGGTTCTTCACGTAGCGATAGCACTCTTTCACTACCTCAGATTGGAAGCGGCGCACCAGTTCGGCCAGTAGCCTGGGGTTGTCTTGCTCCGAATCTTGCCTGAACCGGGCAATAGTTGTTTCGTCATCCAGTTGGTCAGGACTCATAAAAATAATTTTTACGGCAGGGTGTGACTTTCTGCCAATTGGCAGTAGATGTAGTGTAAGATGCACATTTTAGAATAAATCAACAACTCCTGTATCGTTTCAAATCACCTAATCAGGCTTCGTCCTACTCTTTATGAACAAGTTACTCTATCTTCCTTTCTTTGTTGCCACCCTGCTTGCCTGTCGCGAGCAAGAGCAGGATGTGATTACCCCCGAGGTGCCAGAGCCAAAGGTGGTGGCTTTCCCTACCCCGACGGTCTCCCTCAACCGACTACTTCTGCCGGGCGACCCGAACCTAGACCTCAACTGGGACTGGGAAGAATCTGCTTGGTACCTCTACTTTCAGAACGATGAAGGAGGAATAAGCTGGGAGATAAGTAGTATCAACCCGTTCTACGCTGGTAGTATCTACGGTCACCCAGACATCACTAAAATTGATATAAGAGCTACTGATGGTTGGATGCTGGTCGCCCGGGATTTCGGTACGCCCACCGCTGCCCCGCGCATTCCGTACGCCGTATTCTACAACCGCTACCGAGGGTTATTAAGGGTGTGCGCACTACGAACTACCGACTCGTTCACCACCCACCAGACCACCTCGCTGAGTTTTGAGGACACCACAGTCGCGTCTCCCCTATTTCGCTTTGCGGGTGAGACCGAGCAAATGGCCACCTCCAAAATTGGCCCGCAAGATTGGATAGTATCAGAGTTTAACGTGCAGGGCTATAGCGCTACGGTTGATCAGCAAGCCCGTTTCACGCTGCACTTTAGAGAAGAAGTGCGGTACGATATGCATTTGGCCGACGGAAGCACTCTTGAGGATGTGGTGCAGCCCAAGCCTTCCCGCCGAAGTTTCAACCTGACCGAAGGAACGTTCGGGATTTCATCGTACAGCTCCAAGCGATGGGACCAACTCGGCGAAATAGGTGGTGCCAACTTCAAAAAGGCGATCAGTGCTTTAGGTCCAATTCAGGAGGATCCCTTGACGCTTACCAACGCGGTGGGGGGTGCTCTGGAGTCGTTTACGAGCGCGGGCCTAGGCCCCAATCATAGCCTGTCATTAGGTACCAAAAACGTTTTACAAGGAATGTTAGGTTCGGAGGTCTACCTGGGTACGGTGAGCATTTATTTGAATCAGGATGTCGAAGACGCCAATCAGCCCAAGGCGCTGCAAACCATTCCGTGGGGCGTAATGAACTACACCGACGCGGTGTCGCTTTACGCTGATCAGGAAAACCGGGGCCAAGTTTCCACGCTCCCTGGTTTCTTCGACAACATTCTGCTCATCAACCCCGCCATTGCCAACGAGGTGGCTACGATTGAGGCGGGCTGGATTCTGTCCAACGTAAACGAAGTGGCGTTTGCCCCCCTCAGAAAGTTCAAGAGCGTCGGTTTCGTTGGTTCATCGAACTATCCGATAGCCGTGGGGGTTCGGCTGATCTTTAATAATGGCGACGTGGTGTATAACCGAGTGCCGGTGCAGGTGATGTAGCTATTGAATAGTGCTGCAACAGTGCAGAATCTACGTTCTATACAATCTTAGGATCGTCAAATAAATAACGTCCTCAACTTAGCTCAGAGGTTTGTGCCACCGTGGCGCGGTCTCCACAAACCCCTTCCGCGCGTCCTGTGGTGACACAGGCCGTGGAGTTGGTTACTTTATTTTATCATCGTCCCTTAGACAGAAAAGGGCGTACTACGAAAGCTGATTCTACTGCACAAAAATAGGAGCCTCGTCACGAAGGCTCCTACGTTTAATCTCTTATGCAATGTAGGAGCACCCTTTACCGATGCTCCTACGCTCAATTAATGGGGTTATGCGACGCTAGGTAGCGTCGTACCCCGGATTCTGCTGACTTTCTAACTCGGGATTCGCATCAATCTCGCGCTGCGGGATCGGATATACCAGCAGAGGAGAATCAAAAGGCAATTCACCAACCGGGCGCCCCGTGCGCTTCAGATCGTGAATACGGTGCCCCTCAAAGGCTAATTCCAGATTACGTTCCCGTAAAATAATGTCCAGCGTAACCTCGGTGAGTGGCGCTAGACCGGCGCGCGCGCGGATGGTGTTGACATCTGCTAGCGGGGTGGCGCCCACGGTAGTGCCCGCCCGGAAGTTGGCCTCGGCACGGGTCAGGTACATCTCGGCCAGCCGAATGATGTTCACGTTGCCAAACTGCTCAGTCCACTTACCCGTGTAGGTCTGCTCCTGATCCTCATCGAAGTAAAAGAATGCCAAACGTTCGTCTCCTTCTTCGTATAAGTCTAAGTGAGCCTCCAGCATGTAGATATCGCCGCGACCCAGGTTGGAAGGGGGCGCAAAGAATGTGT